>JAFDBU010000211.1 GCA_019313095.1 Deltaproteobacteria bacterium
CAGACCTGCTGAGGCTTTCAGTCGGCATCGAAGCGGCTGAGGACATCTGCGATGATCTGGGACAGGCCCTGGACAGTCTATAACGGTCGGCTTTCAGCTATCACCACAATTAGCCAACTTACGTCGTGACATTAGATTTATTTTCAGGTTTCAAGGGTTCAAGGTTTCAAGTAAAAATATAGAAACGGGTAACAGTTATGTATTGTTAGCTATTTAAAGAAATGAAATACGAGGTTAAAATGAATAAATTGCGCTAACACTAAAAACTCTGTAAAAAGATGTAAGAGCGCTACCAAATTGGATTCCGTTTTCCCTCGACCCCTTTACCCCTGGTGTCAATCGTCAGCAGTTTTGTTTGACGACAAACCTTGACCCCTTTCATCAATGAGCGAATATATTGAACATGATATAGGTGGTGTTTCGGTCGGCATGGTGGAAAAGAAATATTTCACCTTTGCAGAACCTCCGAACCCCATGATTCTTGAAAGCAGTGCTTGTCTGGGTCCTATCACCATTGCCTATGAAACGCTGGGCACACTCAATAAAGAAAAATCCAATGTTATTCTCATTCTGCATGCCTTATCCGGTGATTCACATGTAGCTGGATACTACTCGGAAGCAGACCCGAAACCAGGCTGGTGGGACATAATGGTCGGGCCGGGTAAAGGTATTGACACTGAAAAATATTTTGTCATCTGCTCCAATATAATCGGCAGCTGTATGGGCTCAACCGGGCCATCTTCAATCAATCCGGCTAGCGGCAATCCATACGGTTTTGATTTTCCCGTAGTCACCATCGGTGATATGGTTAAAGCCCAGAAAGCGCTGCTGGACCACCTCGGCATCAATAAAATACTCTCGGTTATCGGCGGTTCAATCGGTGGTATGCAGGTACTGGAGTGGGTGGTGCGCTACCCTGACATGGTCGTTTCCGCTATTCCCCTTGCCACTACAACCAGGCATTCGGCCCTGGCCATTGCCTTTAACGAGGTGGCGCGACAGGCCATCATGGCCGATCCGAACTGGAATAAGGGTAAATACTACGGATCTTCCAAGCCCAACCTGGGCCTGGCTCTCGCCAGGATGGTCGGACATGTAACCTACCTCTCCGATGAAGCAATGCGCCGTAAATTCGGGCGGAGGCTGCAAAACAAAAGCGATTTTTCCTTTAACTTTGATGCCGACTTCCAGGTGGAAAGCTACCTGCGCTACCAGGGCCAAAAATTTGTTGAACGCTTTGATGCCAATTCATTCCTGTATATTACCAAGGCGGCAGATTACTTTGATCTGCGGCGACAGCATGGAAATGGCTCTGAGGCAGAGGCCTTTGCCAAGGCTCAGGCCAGATTCCTGGTCATATCATTCACCTCGGACTGGCTCTATCCGACTTACCAGTCCAGGGCTATGGTCAAGGCCATGAAAAAAAACAATCTTGATGTCAGTTTCTGCGAAATTGAAGCTGAATGGGGGCATGATGCATTCCTCCTTCCCAACCAACGTTTATCAGCACTCATACGTGGTTTTCTGGGACGTAATTTTGATGAGTTGAATTGATATATGGCCAAGAGACATCAAGACGCAAAGGCAAAGAGCTTGCTGGAGTTATGGAGTGATTGAAGGAAAGGCACAGAGGCACAAAGACAAAGCAGAACCAATATGAGTCAATCAGAACAAGAACAAACACAACCCAAAGGCCTCAAGCGTTTTGACCTTCAGGTGATAGCATCCTGGATCAAACCGGGTTCAAGGGTTCTTGACCTTGGCTGCGGTGAAGGTGATCTGCTCTTTTATCTTAAACAGAACAAGGGAGTGACCGGCATCGGTATCGAATACCGGGAATCCAAGGTCGCACTGTGTATTGCCAAAGGCCTTTCCGTTCTGCAGGGTGATATTAATGAAGAGGTGCTTGACTACCAGGAGGATACCTTTGACTATGTTATCCTGAGCCAGACACTCCAGCAGGTCTATTACCCGGAAAAACTACTGAAATCGCTGCTTGCAATCGGCAGAAAAGTTATTGTCAGTTTTCCCAATTTCAGCCACTGGTCCATTAGGATGCAGGTGCTGCTGACAGGGATGGCGCCTAAAAATGAACAGCTACCCTATGAGTGGTATAATACGCCAAACATTCGGGTCATTACCTTGAAAGATTTCCGAAAATTTACCCGTGACCAGGGCTGTAAGGTCCTTAAAGAGGTGGCAATAAATACACATCACCACAACACCAAGGGACATATTGTAAGTTTCCTGCAGGATTGGCGGGCAACCTATGGAATTTTCCTCATTGGCAAGGGGGACAAAAAATGAAAAAGAAAAAAACTGTAAAATTTCTCAACTCTTACCAGCAATGCGATACAGCCATTGAGCCTGCAACTCCGCTCTATGAAAAAATTCCACCTGTGGTCAAAAAATTGATGAAAATTATGGCTGACAAGAACTCGTTCAGTCATGTTGAACCCATAGCGATCCCATCCAGCGAATCGGTGGTAAAGCTGATCCATCAGGTACGGCGCATCCTGTTTCCCGGTTATTTCACCCAGTCTACCCTGGCGCAATCCAATCTGGAATACTACCTTGGCCAGGAAACTACCTATTTTCTGGAAAATCTGTCCCGCCAGATAATTTCTGCCTTCCAGCATGATTGCTTCCGGCTTAACTTGCCATGCAGCAATTGTTCTGAACAGGGCCATGAAATTTCCCTGAAAATAGTGCAGGAATTACCGACCATCAAAAAACTCCTGGATACCGATATCAGGGCTGCCTATGAGGGCGATCCTGCTGCCGAAGGGTATGATGAGATCATTTTCAGCTATCCCGGGCTTATGGCAATCCTAATTTACAGGCTGGCCAATCTGCTGCATAAACATAAGGTTCCTGTTATTCCGCGCATCATGACCGAGCATGCCCACAGTCTTACCGGCATTGATATTCATCCCGGCGCAACAATAGGTGAAAGTTTTTTTATTGATCACGGCACCGGGGTTGTAATTGGCGAAACAACCGAAATCGGCCACCATGTAAGGCTTTATCAGGGTGTAACCCTGGGTGCTATATCCCTGCCAAAAGATGCCGGTGATCAGTTCAGACACAAAAAAAGACATCCAACTATTGAAGATGATGTAATTATATATTCTAATACAACCGTTCTGGGTGGGGAGACCGTCATTGGAGCACGTTCTGTAATCGGCGGTAATATCTGGATTACAGAAAGTGTGCCGCCTGACACAAAGGTTCTTCTCAAGCGTCCTGAACTTATTTATGCCGGCAACGGCAGAAAGAAAACGAAAAAAAGGGGGAAATGATCATGGCCAGGATCAGTGCGGATATCTCTCACGTTGTTGGAAAAACACCCCTGGTCAGACTTAACAGGATCACAAAGGGATTAAAGGCAACAATTCTGGCCAAGCTTGAGTTCCAGAACCCTTTAGCCAGTGTCAAGGATCGCATTGGGGTTTCCATGATCGAGGCTGCTGAGAACCAGGGCCTCATTGATCCCCATACCACCATTGTTGAACCAACAAGTGGTAATACAGGCATTGCCCTGGCTTTTGTCTGTGCAGCAAAGAAATATCGCTTGATTCTTACCATGCCAGAAACCATGAGCCTTGAACGCAGAGCTCTTTTAAGGCACCTGGGAGCAGAATTATTTCTTACCCCCGGCCCTGAGGGCATGAAAGGAGCCATTGAAAAGGCCCAGGGTATTCTGGCCCACAATCCCAAGGCGTACATGCCGAACCAGTTTGCCAACCCCGCCAATCCCGAAATCCACCGCAGGACAACGGCGGAAGAGATCTGGTCTGACACAGGCGGCCAGGCTGACATCCTGATTTCAGGAGTCGGCACAGGCGGCACCATCACAGGAGTTGCAGAAATAATCAAGTCACGCAAGCCCTCTTTTAAGGCAGTAGCAGTCGAACCTGCTGATTCGCCAATCCTTTCCGGCGGTAAACCCGGGCCCCATAAAATCCAGGGCATTGGAGCCGGATTTGTACCGAATGTTCTCAATACAAAGATAATAGACGAAGTTGTTACGGTAACCAATGAGGATGCCTTTGAGATTGCTCGCCAGGTGGCTAGGCTTGAAGGAATTCTCTGTGGTATATCATCAGGAGCAGCAGTTTGGGCAGCACTGCAGATAGCCTCACGTCAGGAAAACGTTGGAAAACAGATCGTGGTGATAATGCCTTCCACGGGTGAGCGCTACCTGTCAACCGACCTATTCTTAAAAGAGAAGATGAGAACTATGGCGACAGCAAAAAAACCTGCGGCGAAAAAGGCGGCCCCGAAAAAAGCCGCAGCAAAGAAGGCTGCTCCAAAGAAGACTGCTGCTAAAAAAGCAGCACCAAAGAAGACCGCAGCAAAGAAGGCTGCTCCAAAGAAGACTGCTGCTAAAAAAGCAGCACCAAAGAAGACCACAGCAAAGAAGGCTGCTCCAAAGAAGACTGCTGTTAAAAAAGCGGCAC
>JAFDBU010000212.1 GCA_019313095.1 Deltaproteobacteria bacterium
GCCGGCAGGGGATCTTTGTTTACTGGACCCGGAATGACACAGAATGAAGCACAATGCCGAGCGAGTCCTGTAATTCAACCTTCCAGTCACCTTTGAGGCCGGCAAGCTTTTTGCTCGAATAGGTCCTCCAGCGTGGCCCCTTTCTCAGCGGCAGAGAAATTCTGGCCATTTCCTTATCTTCAAAGTACCAGACAAAACTGATCGAAGTATCCTGCTCAATCTGTACCGCCTCAAGAAAACAGTATGTCTTCTCCGTTACGGCAGAAAATGTCTCACTTATGGTCACCGGTTCTTTAGCAATTATATTTTCACTCATGACCATGCGTTTAATGATAAATCCAGGATCATCAATTGCAAAGGCCGGCGAATACAAAGAAAGAAGAAAGGGCAGGGCGGCTATAATAGCGATTGTGGCAGAACGATGTTTCATGCGAGCCTCCGGGAGCAATTAAATTATCGAGCAATTTTTATGTTTCAGAGTAATATACCACCCCACGATGATCTGCTGCTGGCAGTAGGAGAGAAATTGCATACCTGATCTATCGGGCAGCATAGTCGATCTTATGATCTTGAATTTTTAATATAACTGATTCAGTATAAATTATAAACGGTAATCAGCTATTAGACCTCCTCAGATTCTGTTTCGGGCAGGCTTAAAGTATATTTAGCATATGCTCATTTTTATTTATTTTTTATGGAAAAAGTAAAATAAATTGAGTATCTCATAACTTATGATATTTTTGTAAATCTTCTTAAATATTTCTGGCTTGAACAATAGAGATCATTCATAGTATTGACTTGGACGTTTAAAGTTTTTTTCGATTATATCTAGTTTCAAAATCTGACTATGGGAGACATGCAAATGAATTCAGTATTCAGGTATGTAGGAGTTGTCCTGGCTGTAGTCCTTGTCTGGGGGATAGTGAGTGCGCAGGCGGAAACACTACAGGATGCGGTTGGACATATGTTGCTGACCAATCCGGAAGTGAGAGCTATTGGCTATAACCGTCTGGCGCGGGGCGAGGAAGTCAAACAGGCGTTGGCAGGTTTTTCAGCAACCCTTGATCTCTCATCCAGTTATGGCGTCGCTGAAAAAGAAAATAATGTATTTGACGAAGATCATGTCTGGCCGCGATCAACTGTATTGCGCTTAAACCAGAATGTTTTCCGAGGATTTGCCGATCAATATGAGGTAGAGAGGCAGAAAGCCAGGGTCGATTCGGCAGCGTATCTGATGCAGGGAACATCGGAAAATATTGCCCTGGTAACATCACGTGTGTACCTGAACGTCTTAAGGCAGCTTGAACTTCTTGATCTTGCCAAGGAAAACTTAGCCACGCACCAGCGAATTTATGATCAGATAAAACTGAGGAGCGAATCAGGTATTGATCGGGGCGCAGACTTAGACCAGGTTATGGCCCGTCTGGCTTTGGCAGAATCGGATGTAGTCGTTTCAGAGGCAAACCTTGCTGATGCTGAAACAGACTATCAACTGACAGTCGGTCGCATGCCGACCAATCTGGTTAAGCCCAATCCCGTTGATGCAGTCATGCCGGCTTCCATGGAAGAAGCCCAGCGACTGGCCTTAGAAAATTATCCTATTCTCAAATCCGCACAGGCAGACTTGGAGTCCCGGCAGGCCCAGTATAAAGTTGCCCAGAGCAACTATTATCCCAAGTTGGATATTGTAGCTGAAAAGAAATGGGAGGAAGATGTAGATTATACAGGTTATTCGGAAGAAATCAGCGCGACAGCAGTATTGCGTTTCAATATATTTAACGGCTTCAAGGATAAGGCCCGCATTGCTGAAACGTGTTACCTTGTCAAAGAGGCGCGTGAGATACAGAACAATACTCACCGTCAAGTTATCGAGGCTATCCGTCTGTCATGGGTGGCGTATCAATCAACCCAGAACAGAACCATCAAACTCAGGGACTATGTTAAAGCAACCGGTTCAACTGCTGAGGCCTTCTCCAAACAATGGAATATTGGCAGGCGGACCATGTTTGATGTCCTGGACATCGAAGCAGAGCTTGTAAACGCAAAGATAGATTTGGTAAATTCCCAATATGATAATATCTATGCCCAGTTTAGAATTTTAAGCAACATGGGTCAGCTTGTTCATACTTTAGGAATGCAGTGGCCCAAAGAAAGCATTGTTGAAGAGGATAAGCCTATGATTGAAGAGGCCCCTGCGATGGAAAAATCAGCAGCAACCAACAAAGATAATGGGGATGCCTGATAGATCTTATGGTAATAAAAGTAATAATATTTGAGTAATGTTGCTTAGTTGATCTCTAAATCATAAATGGGGTGGCAGACTTTATGCTACCCCATTTTTTTATTTTGCCGAAACTTTTCATTCTAAAAAATAAAAAACCTTTCTGTTATGTAGCGATTGTGGGCAAATATAGAAACAAAGTAAGAGTCTCACTGCCTGTCCTCATCTTCTGTTCAATCCTGATAGGAATTGTACCAATAATTATCGGCGAAGTTTTTCATCTCGATCCGGAATTTCTCAATAGGGTTGAACAGAAATACGGCAATTCGGCCAGAAAGCTTCTTGTCACCTGGGAGGATATGATAACTTCAGATACAAGTAAAACCGACCGGGAAAAACTTGAAAAGGTTAACCAGTTTTTCAATCAGGTAGAGTATAGAGAGGACATCTATCACTGGGGCCAAAAGGATTACTGGGCCACGCCGATCGAATTTCTCGTAACTTTCGGTGGAGACTGCGAAGATTATACCATTGCAAAATACTTCACTCTGAAGGCCATGGGTATGGCAGATGAAAAGCTTAACCTGACTTATGTTAAGGCCCTGACCTATAATGTTCATCACATGGTCCTTACCTACTACAGCACCCCGGGAAGTGAGCCGCTTGTTCTGGATAATATTGAGCCGGATATACGTCCCGCCTCAGAACGCCAGGATTTACTGCCGATTTACAGTTTCAACGGTACCGGTCTGTGGCTCGCAAAAGAAAGGGGAAAGGGCAAGTTTGCAGGCAGCAGCAACCGGCTGCAGCGCTGGCAGGACCTGATGCACAGAATGGCTGCGGGAAACATTTAATGTTTTTCCTGAGACTGGATATATCGTAATATCTGTTGGAATTGATCGCGGAATAAAATCGTCACAAAAAATATGGTGCAAGTTATGACGCTCTACAGACAACTCGTTA
>JAFDBU010000213.1 GCA_019313095.1 Deltaproteobacteria bacterium
GAGGGAGTCTTCCAGGACCTCCGCGTGGTATAACACGATGGTGCCGCCTCTGGTCTGCTCAAGAATGCCAGCCTCACGCAGTTGTGAAAATGCCAGGGCACCCGGATCGTGGCCAAAGAGCTTGCTTTCCAGCAGACCCGGCTCAAACTGGCGAAGATCGATGACACCGTAAGGCCCCTCGCGATGAGCGCTGCCCTGGTGAATCTGCCTTGCTGCTGATTTACGGCCCGTACCCGATTCACCTATGATAAATACCGGATCAAGGTCAGCGGTAAATTTTTTTATGCTTACCTGAACATTTTTAAGCGACTTGGGTATCGATTCTTCCGGTCCCGGTCCGGATCCGGCTTCCGCGTCAAAAAAAGGATAGAGGTCCGCACTCTCGGGCTGCAGAAAGGTGCGGGTGTGGTCGAAAATTGTTTCGACATGGTCCCGCATGGCAAAACGCAGTCTGTTGACCAGTGCCTTATCAAGTTGCTTGTGAAATACAGGATCGGCGAGGAGGGTTTCCTGAAAAAATGCACCTGAGAATCTGCCCAGCACAACATCTGAAACAGCCCTTATGCTGACTGATCTTTTCTGGCCGGTCAACAGGGAACTTTCGCCGAAGTGCCCTCCCTCCCCTATCCGGCCGATCATGCAGGTGCTGTTGTCATCCCTTCTTTCAATAAGCTCTACTTCACCGTTCAATACCAGGTAAAAAAAGTCCCCCTCTGTGCCCCTTTTATAAATATATTCACCGGCATCTACAGAAACTGCCTCACAGGCCAATGCGATTTCATCAAGCTTTTTCGGGGACAATTCCCTTAAAAGACTTGATTTCTGTAATAATTCCCTCTCAACCATGATTGTTGACTACTCTGGAACCTTAGCCCGAATGACCCCTTGGAACACGAAATCAGGCCGGGCATTGGGAGACGTTTTGTCCGTAAAAATACCTAGAAACGTGCAAGTGCAATTAATACCAAAATATTGGCCTGAGTGCACTATAAAGTAATGATTGAGCTTTTGTGATGACAAAAAAATCTGCGTTTTACATTGAAAAAGAAAAAACAGAAAGATTGGTATAAAGATATTGAATAAAAACTATGAGGCGTAATTACACAAATTCTTGAAATCAGTTAATCTTCTTTGCGGATTTATATGTTGTTCGATTTTATCAAGCCATTCAAAAACTTCTGGAAGTTCAAACGGCTTTTTGAAAAATTTCAATCCAAGTTCTTTTGCTTTCTCCTCGTCCTCATTGCTTAAATCTCCTGACATCAGGGCCAGATTTCTGCAGTTGCAGCCTTTCGCCAGCTGCATTTCTATAAAATCTATACCTCTCATAACTGGCATATTTATATCGGCTAAAATTATATCTGTACACGACTGTTTATCAGGGCATGAACAGCTTTTATGATCAAATATGGGGCAGGCGCCAGGATGCGGGTAAGTCAGGACCTCATACCCCCTTGAGCTGAAGACTATTTTCAACAGGTCAAGAATTTCATGGTGATCATCAAATACCAGAATTCTGTAACTATTTTTTTTAACCATTATTTCTGTTTCAGCTCCAGGGGTTGTTGGTTTCGGTCACCTTCCATTCATGACGGGCCATTTTGAGAATGATGACTTTATCGGTATCAATCTTTTTATTTTCTTCAGGCAGTTCCATGGTGTAATTTCCCCTGACCGCAACTTTTACGTATAATACCGGCTCATCCTCAAAATACTCTTCTTTCTGGTCAACGAGTTCGATCTTCAGGCCGGAAAAATCAAAGGTTGCTTTTTCCAGGCTTTCAAGCATGCCTTTAGTTTTATTGACCCTGCAGGCAAGATCAATTTTTTCTGCTACTGTGGATTGGTCTTCCCTGGCATAGTAATAGACCAATGACTTATCCACCATAGTTTCATGCTTGGCAATGAATTCCCGGATAAAATCTTTTGGCAGCTCTACATTGGAACTGCTGCTGCAACCCGTTATGATGACAAATAAGACCAGAGTAAGTATAACAAATAACGTCCCTCCGACTGTTGCTGCAAATCCCTCTTTCCCCTTCAATAATACTGGCGTACTCACTTTCCAGACCCTCCAAACTTCTTGGTTAATTTTTTGCTGCTGCTCTTCCAGAAAAAGGCTATTGTGATTATTTTAGGATAAGTCAGCCTCCATACAAAATCTTATAAGATTCTCAATCAGCTTTATTTTCCAATTAGGAAATTGTTCCCGATTTTCAACTTTCATGCTGTCCATGCAAATTCAACTACTGCAGACTCATATAAAGATAATTTTACATTATACTATGCATATATGCATATATCAAGTTCAATTTTGTGCGGTATGATGATGGTATGAGCACAGAACAAAGAGGGTTGAAAATGAACACCCTGAGGCAAGTGTGGCAAGTTACGACGAAATATTGAAGCTCCCCGCGGCAGGTAAGCACCCTCAACCACAGGGCACTCTTTTCAGTACCCCCTTGAGGGGTGTAAACTCGGACTTTGAACTGCGGGTAATGACCCCTAAGGGGCATAAACTTTCGCTGTTCCTGTTCACCCCGGGGGCAGAATAAAAAGCCAGGCCCGGGGAAAAGGGCCTGGCTTGTCGAAACTTAAGAAGCTGGGAGCAGCCGTCTACTTGGCATCGAGTTCGGCTAGACCTTCACGCAGTGCATAAAGGGCTGCCTGGGTACGATTGGCCAGCTGCAGTTTGTTAAGGATATTGCCCACATGGATACGCACGGTTCCTTCCTTGATGTTGAGCGTCTTGGCAATTTCCTGGTTCGACATGCCTTGGGCAACATTCTTCAGGACCTCGACTTCACGTACACTCAACGGTTCATCAGTGGGCGGCAGATCAGAAGGTTGATGCAGCTCCTGGATCACCTTCTGTGCAATAATAGGATGCAGGGAGGATTTTCCTTGGTAGACATCATTAATCGCCTGCATAAGTTCTTCAGGTGAGGAGTCTTTCAACAGGTAGCCGCTAGCTCCTGCCTTGATGGCTGAAAACACATTCTTGTCGTCACTGAAACTGGTAAGAACCAGGATTCTGGCATCCGGATTTTTCTTCTTGATCTCCGTGATGGCGGAGACGCCATCCTTACGGGGCATGATCAGGTCCATGATGATGACATCCGGCTTCAGCTTCCTGGCCATGGCCACAGCCTCTTCACCATCAATAGCCTCACCCACCAGTTCCATTTCCGGCTTGACACCTACTAAAGACCGCAGTCCACGACGCACTACGGCATGATCATCACAAATAAGAAGTTTTATGGCTTTTGGCATGATATTCCCCGTTCTTGAAAGCTCAAAAATAATATTCTCTCGCTGTGAGAGATATCCCAACAGATAAACAAATATACCTATTATCACATCAATTACAAGGCTTTATATCATAGCCCCAAAAAAATTTCAGAAAGATAGAGCTAAAAAGGTGATAAACAATGCTGACCTGCCTATACAGCTGGCCAGGTAAGGAGGCAAAGGCTGAATCCGGGAAACCCTTAATTTACAGCGGGGAGACAAGAAAAATTGACAGAATTACAAACTGCACGGTCTTAATTCTTGAAAAGTAATATAGACAGGAATGATGGTTTTTCCTCCTGCTGGATTTTTAAACCGTAATAAGAATACCCTGGATCAATTCTTCCAAAATTAATTTATGAAATGTCGGGCATGAACTGTGAGAAATTTTGCAACTTATCAAAATTTGCGATCCTGAAGGGCAAATTGGATTTTGTGGGGGATGAATTGAAGCGCCCCGCGGCAGGCCGCGAGGAACCTCCTGAGGTAGGGATGTTGATTTATCAAATGCGCTCACCATCCCCGCAGCAAGCTGCGCGGAATGCATTCGCTGTTCATGCTCAAGTTCAGGAAGGAGGTGCTAAAAAATTCAACGGGGAGGCAGCGTTGCTATTTAGGGCTTGTTTCCACATAGAGGGTGATTGGCGTCCTTTTGAGGATGGAATACTATGGGAAAATGAGGGGGCTGCCTCGCCCGTTGAAACTTTTATAAATATAATACCTTTTATTGTATTATGCAATATTACATATTAAAAAATTATAAAAAAATTAAAGTTCCATAAAGTTCAATATTACTAATAAGTCAGAGCAAATTTCATTCTTAAAAATAAGCTCTGCCTCTCAATTTTCAATGGGGCATATTGTCGCAGCAAGCTAAAAAATCAGGCTTGAGGTGCTTCTGATTTAAGCTGTAGAGTGAATTTTATCTTTGTGCCTTTTCCCGGGATTGAAGTAATATTTAGTTTTCCGTCCAGCTTGGCGGCTCGTTCCTGCATATTGGTCAATCCCATGCCGCCCCTCTGCAGAACATCCTCGACAATAAAACCTTCTCCGTCATCGCTGATTTGCATTTCAATTTCATCTGGGTTGAAATTTATATCAACCGTTACCCTGCGGGCTGAGGAATATTTCAAGGAATTGTTCAGGGCTTCCTGGACTATACGGTAGAGTCCCTCTTCTATGTCGGGGGACAATTTTGCATCTCCTCGGGCATGCAATACAGCTTTTACCCCTGAACGCTGCTCAACCGAGTCAAGCCTTTTCTGCAGGGCGCGCAGTAACCCTTCCTCCTCAAGGGCCGCCGGGCGGAGATCAAACATAAGTAATCTCATTTCCTTGAGAATCACCTGGCTGCTGGAGACAATTTCGGAAAAGCATTGCCTCAGATTTTCCAGGTCTCCTTTTTCAACCAGCTGCCGGCCTGTTTCCGCAAAAAGGGTCAGACTGTAAAGAGACTGAGATACCGAATCATGTAACTCCCGGGCCAGCCTGCTGCGTTCCTCCATAACTGCTGCCATCTCGCGGGCCCTTTTGCGCTCCGACATTTCTTCTTGGAGCTTTTTATTTGCCTCAATCAGTTCCGCGGTTCGATCCCGCACCAGTTCTTCAAGGTGATCTTTATAATTATTCAGTTCCTCCGCAATCCTGGCACGTAACCTGATTTCCTCCTGGAGTCTTCGGTTCGATTCACTCAAATCACTTGTTGCCTCATCCACCAAGCCTGCTAGGTCATTACGGTGTTCTTTCAGCAGTTCCTCAGCCTTTTTGCGCTCTTTAATCTCATCCAGCAATCTGTCGATTGTTTCTATAAGTCTGGTGGCCATGGTATTAAAGGCATTAGCCAGAAAACCGATTTCATCCTCCTGGTGAATGTCGGC
>JAFDBU010000214.1 GCA_019313095.1 Deltaproteobacteria bacterium
CTTGCCATCGGCAAGGACCTCGGTCAGCCGACCCATACCCTGGGGAAAACTGATCATTGCGGGCAGTTTTTTTTTTGGGCACTGCCTGCTGTTTGGTCTTGGACTCTTTCCGCTTTTGCAGCAACCCCCTGATGACAGAACCATTCTCAAGTTCGAGGGCCCGAATGCCTGGAAAAACAGCATCGATGCTCAAACGCTTCATATCACCGGCATAAGTGCCGGTCAGGACAGCATCAACAAATGGCAGCAGGCCGGCGCCGAAACGGTAGGCGGCCCAGTCAGCGACAGTCTGTTCCTCGGGGCGCGGTTTTTTCCAGAGATCGCCCAGGACCCGGAGCTTAACACCAAGTGAGACAATGTTGGACCGGAGTATTTTTTTAGGGTTCTGGGGGATCATGTTCAGTTTACCATTCAAGCAGACATAGCGGACAAATTCATCCAGCGGAGCCTTCTGGGCTTCCTTGTCCAGGCCGGTATCAGCCAGGAGTTCTCGGCTGGCTTCCACATTATCAAGAAAACCGTGGGCACCCCATTCGGCAAGATAGCCATCCTGCTTGAATGACCTTATGGCGCCGCCTGCAGCAGAGGTTTTTTCCAAAATGGTGATCCCGCCCTCAGGCAGGTATTTCCGGAGAAAGTGGGCGACTGTGAGTCCGGAAAGACCGCCGCCGATGATTATTGTGTCAGTTGAATTTTTCATAAACGAGTTAAAACCTTTATGTAATTAAATTGATAGCCGCTGAAACTTCATTATTTTCGTACAAAATTTCAATATAGCCCCCTTGTTTCAACATACCCGGGTTAAGCACCAGTGTTCTGCCAATATGATCCACTCCCCTTGATTCATGGATATGACCTGTAAGACAGAGAAGCGGCTGCGTTTCCTCGATAAATTTTCTTACAGCAGAACTGCCCACATGTCTTCCGTTAAGCAGCCGGTCCGTATTCGTCTGCAGTGGTGGTGTGTGGGACACAAGCATGAAATTATCCGCATCATTTAACTGGTCAAGGCCTGATGCCAGAATAGTTGCAAGCTCCTCTTCACTGAATTCATATGGGGTATTGAAAGGTGTATAGTTTGAACCTCCCAAACCCATAATGCCGAGACCTTTAATTCTTCTGCCCCTGCCGTGCAGGCTGATTTCGATATCCTCCAGATAGTCGGCAACGTTAGGCTGGTCCAGGTTGCCGGCCACAGCCAGTATGGAGCTGTTAACTGCAGACAGCCTGTTGAGCACCGATTCCGCATCCAGACTGGAGCCATAATTGGTGATATCGCCGGTTATGATGACATATTCGGCAGAGGCTATACCAGGGATATCTGCCACATCACCCGTATCCATATGAATATCCCCAAAAGCTATAATCCGCATGAAAAAACTTTTCGATCCCTTTTGTTTTTGGTTAACCGTAACCTTAGTCATAAATATGCCCAAATAAGACGAATTCTTGACAGAGTGTACATGATGATTATCATCTTTGCCAAAATTACTTGTATGTTTATCAATCACTTTAAAAGTTGTTCAGGGATTAATATTTAACAGGCAATTAATCATTAACTATTTGTAAAAAAACAATAAAAGATAATAGGAGACGGATACATGGCCAAGAAAAAAACCACAACCGAAACAAAGGAATTCCAGGCGGAAGTAAAGAAGTTACTCGATATCGTTATTCACTCACTCTATACCGAAAGAGACATATTTGTCCGTGAACTGGTTTCAAACGCTGCAGATGCTCTGGAAAAATTCAGGCATCAGAGCCTTTTGGAAGAGGAGGTGTTTGACAGCCATGTGCCCCTGGAAATAACAATTGATGTGGATGATAAAAATCATACTCTGACCATTATTGATACCGGCATCGGCATGACCCGGGAAGAACTAGAGGCGAATCTCGGCACCATTGCCCATTCAGGCTCCAATACCTTTCTGGCAGAATTGGCCGAGGCAGCCAAAAAGGACATCAGCCTGATCGGCCAGTTTGGGGTTGGCTTTTATTCAGCCTTTATGGCAGGCCAGAAGGTAAGGGTGCTGTCGCGTTCCTATATTCCTGACGCAGAAGGTTATGAATGGTCCTCTGACGGCAGCGGCAGCTATACCCTGACGCCGGAAAAAGGTCTGCGGCGAGGCACCAAGATTATTGTTGAACTTAAAGATGATGCCCATGAGTTTGCCGATGAGGCAAAGATTAAGCAGATTATCACGCAGTATTCCAACTTTGTTCCCTTCCCCATCAAGGTTAAAGGTGAAACGGTCAACACGGTTCAGGCCCTGTGGAAACGCAATAAAAATGAGATCAAGGAAGAGGAATATACGGAGTTTTACAAGTTCATCGGCAATGCCTTTGATGACCCCCGGTTCCGCTTGCATTTCACTGCCGATGCCCCGTTAGCCATAAATGCCCTGCTTTTTGTACCGCAGGAAAATATTGAACGGCTCGGCTTCGGCCGGATGAAATCAGGAGTGAATCTATACTGCCAGAAGGTGCTTATCGAACAGCACAGCGAAAATATCCTGCCGGAGTGGCTGCGCTTTCTCAAGGGAGTAGTGGACAGCGAGGACCTGCCCTTGAATATTTCACGCCAGGCCCTGCAGGATTCAGCCCTGGTGGCAAAATTGAAGCAGGTTCTCACCAAGCGCTTTCTCAAGTTTCTCGAAGAACAGGCAAAAGAGGATGCGGAAAAGTACAACCAGTTTTTTGCTGATTTCGGCATTTACCTCAAAGAGGGCGCCACCATGGATTACGCCTATCGGGATGAGATCGCAAAGTTGCTGCGCTTCGAGTCTTCAAAATCAGAACCGGGCAAACTGATCTCCCTGACCGAGTATGTGGAACGGATGGCCGAAGGCCAGAAGGAGGTTTACTATATCAATGGTCCTTCCAGGGCGGCAGCCGAATCAGGGCCTTATGTCGAGGCCTTCAGGAAGAAAGATATCGAGATCATTTACACCCTGGAGCCCATCGATGATTTTGTCATGAACCATCTTGGCGAGTTTGACGGGAAAAAACTTATGTCTGCCGACCGGGCCGACCTTGACCTTTCAGCCATTAAAAGTGAAGAGAAGCCTGAGGATAAGGAAAAAGGAGCCTCTCTTGAACCGGAGGTGGTCAAGTCGCTTACAACCTGGATCAAGGATGCCCTGGCTGGCAGGGTCAAAGAAGTGATCGTCTCCAAGCGCCTGGTGGACAGCCCTGCCATAATTGTGAACCCGGACGGCTACATGACAAGCACCATGGAACGCGTCATGCAGGCTGCCAGACTGGAAAAGGGCGAGCCGTTTCAGGAAACCGGCAGCAAGAATCTGGAGATAAACACGGATCATCCGCTGATCAAACAGTTGTCCCTGCTGCGCGGCACCGATGAAGACTTTGCCAAAAATGTCATTGAGCAGATATTTGATAATGCTCAGATCCAGGCAGGCCTCATGGTTGATCCGCGAAAGATGGTGGAAAGAAACTATAAGATCCTCGAACGGGCTACAAAAAGCTGAACAGCATAAGCCGTGATATATCTGTTGAAAAAGGGCAATGATCAGTATATCCTCTGTGACGTTCGCCGGAACATTCTGTAAAAAAGCAGGCACTATCTGTTCCCGCCCTCAATTTAGGATGAAATTCACGGATGGAGCGTAATGGATGAATAATAAATGGTATGGTATGGCTGTTGCCCTTTGTGTTGCCTTATTTATAGGCATGACCGGTTGTGCAAAAAAAAATGTCAGGCATCTGGCCTCTGATGTGTGCCTCATAACTCCGGAAGTATCTACCAAAGAGCAGGTTCTCACCTACTTGGGTCAGCCTGACGAGCAATATGAAATGGCGGACGGCAGTGAGATATGGTTTTACCATGAAGTGAAGAAATCACTTCTGAACAAAACTCCGTATATCGGGGACAGTCTTGGTGAGAAAAAATATGAAACGGTCAAGGTTACTTTTGCGGATGATATTGTCCAAACCTGCGTCTATCGTTCATTAAGTGAGGAGGAATTCCAGGAAGGCAGGGTGGCCGAGTGAGTTTATTTGCACCAGACTTTGCCAAAGCGCGGGCCAGGATGATAGATGAACAGCTGGTGCCCCGCGGCATTTATGATCCGAAAACACTGGAAGCCATGCGCAAGGTGCCGCGGCATCTTTTTGTTGAAGAGGCCATTAAGGACCAGGCCTATGGTGACTTCCCGCTCCCCATCGGCAGAGGACAGACAATTTCCCAGCCCTATATAGTGGCCCTGATGACCCAGGCGCTTGGTCTCAAAGGGCATGAATCGGTCTTGGAGATCGGCACCGGTTCCGGCTATCAGGCAGCCATTCTTTCCCAGATCTGCGAAAAGGTGTATACGGTTGAGCGCATTAATTCCCTCCTGGTTCAGGCACGAAAGGTTTTCGACTCACTGCACTACCTTAACATTCTGACCAAGCTGGATGACGGCACTAACGGTTGGCCGGAATATGCGCCCTACGATGCAATCATTGTCACAGCCGGCGGGCCTAAGGTTCCGGAGCCGCTCCTGGAGCAGCTGGCAGATCCGGGCATTCTGGTTATTCCGGTAGGCGACCGCGGAGTACAGGACCTGCGGGCTGTTACCAGAAAAGATGGAAAAATTACAGAAAAAACCATTGAGTTTGTCCGTTTCGTCAGCCTGGTCGGTGATCATGGCTGGAAAAGCGGTTGATTCAGTCTGAAAAGATAATGACTAAAACGGAAGCACCTTCAAACGAAAAGAGTGTTGCAAAAATAAGCTGGGTCAGACAGATATATGACAGATGTCTGGTTTGGGTTCAGTCCCCCTATGGGATCTGGGCCCTTTTTTTTATCGCTGTTGCTGAATCATCCTTCTTTCCAATACCCCCGGACGTCTTTCTCATGGTCCTCTGTATCGCAGTGCCCCCGAAATCCTTCCGTTATGCAGCCATCTGCGCAGTGGGGTCGGTTCTAGGCGGTATACTGGGTTACGGTCTTGGACTGGGTTTTATGGATACTGTTGGGGTCAAGATTCTTGAGTGGTATGGACTGCACGATAAATATGAAGTCGTACAGAATCTCTACCAACAGTATGATGCCCTGGCTGTCGGCGCTGCCGGATTTACGCCCCTGCCCTATAAACTTTTTACCATTACAGCGGGGGCCTTTAAAATAAATTTTGTGACCTTTATCCTGGTATCGATTGTATCACGCTCGGCCCGTTTTTTCCTGGTCGCAGCCTTTATCTATAAGTTCGGCGCCCCGGTCAGGCAATTTATTGAGCGTTATTTCAATCTGCTGACTATTGTCTTTTTCATCCTGCTGATCGGAGGATTTCTGGTGATCAGGCTGTTTTTTTAAGATGCCAAAATTTTTGAAATGAGCTAGAGTCTGGCGCCAGGAAATTACCTGAAGACGGTCATAGATGATCAGGACAACTTTGGAGGTATAAGCATGTCAGCCCATGATAGTGAACACGCCCATCATGAACCTGAAGATGAAAACATTGGAGTAAAAGTCGGGATCTTTTTCATCCTGGTACTGGTGGCACTCTACTTTATCGCTCTATAATCGAATGAAACATCTACATCTTCTTTCTCATCAGCTGAGCCGCGCTTAGCTACAGCTAATCAGCTTCTTCCTTGAGCAGGAACAGCGAACGTTTATGCCCTGAGGTTGAGGGTGTATTCCTCGCAGCTTGCTGCAGGGTTTGTGAGCGCATTAGATAAAATCAATATCCTTACCTCAGGAGATTCCTCGTGGCTCGGAGTCTTCGCTTACCTGCCGCGGGGAGGTTCAATCTGTCAGAATTTTATCTCGATTATAATCAAGGGACAAGTCCACAAAGATCTTTATTTTAAAGCTTCAGCCAGTTCCTGTACCTTTGCCATTGCTTCGTCTACATCAA
>JAFDBU010000215.1 GCA_019313095.1 Deltaproteobacteria bacterium
GAACTTGAAGAACAGGGCAAGGGAAAGAAGTGCCATGGCAAGTTCAACCAGAGGGTACTGCCAGGAGATTGGTGAGCCGCAGCTCCGGCACTTCCTCTGCAGCAGAATGAAGCTGATCATGGGTATATTATCATACCACTTAATGGGCTGCAGACATTTGGGACATCTCGAGGCAGGAAAGACAATGGATTCGTTCTCTGTCGGGAGCCGGACAATAACCACATTTAAAAAACTGCCCACAACAGCGCCAAGAACGAATGTAAAAACAATTGTTAGGGCTGTGAGCATAATAATTCGTTTTTTTTAGTTAATATGGTAAAGAGTTAGACCATTATAATGCTGACTCGTTTTGGAGAGAAATAACCATAAAGGCACACTGCCCTTGAGAAGGTACCATGAGATGAGCTTGCCCGTAAAGGCCTAGTTGTCGATTTACCTGATATCTTATATATTTTTTCGGAGTGAGGAGTGAGGAGTGAGGAGTGAGGAGTGAGGAGGACTGAGTGTTGAGGACTTAGGACTGAGTTGAAATAGAGTCGTTTTGATATAGACTTACCTTTTCAAAAGAAAAAGGGGGCAGGATCTCATGAGAAGGAGAGAGAGCCCCTGAATGAAGGATTGTGGACAGTAAAATCAGCACCATCTGATACCAATGCAGATATATCAGCAAAAGGCGGAAATTCTCCGTACTGAAAAATTTACTGGTGATATTTACCGTTTCAGCTTGAAGGCGCCGGATATAGCTGCTGAGGCAAGACCGGGTCAATTTGTCATGGTGCGGACCGGTGAAGGCATGGATCCTCTCCTGCGCAGGCCATTTTCCGTGCATCAGGTTGCTGAGGGAGGGTTGGTCCAGATCCTGTTTAAGATAGTTGGCAGAGGGACACAGCTACTCAGCAGGATGCAGTCAGGAAAATACCTCGATGTTCTGGGACCTTTGGGCCAGGGGTTCACGAATGGTGAAAATAACCAGCACTTTCTGGTGGGAGGCGGCATAGGTATAGCCCCTTTGCTTTTCCTGGCCAAGCAGTTGCTGAAGAGAAATGAACCTTCAGCCATAAAGGTGCTCCTCGGGGCCAGGACGGAAGATGAAATTGGTATCCTGGCAGAGGATTTCGGGAGTATGGGGCTTGAGGTTCTGTCTGCAACGGAAGATGGCAGTTTGGGCCAAAAGGGGCTGGTTACAGATCTTTTGGTTCCTATAAATGAGACTCGGGCTACGGTATATGGTTGCGGCCCTTATCCCATGCTGCGAGTAGTGGCAGGTATATGCCACACAAAGGGTTGGGGCTGCCAGGTATCACTTGAGACTATTATGGCCTGTGGGCTGGCAGCCTGTCTCGGCTGTACGGTTTTGCGGTCTGACCTGAAGGGCTATGTCCATGTGTGCAAGGATGGCCCGGTATTTAATGCGGATGAAGTGGCATGGCTGTAGAATTACCTGATCTTAAGATAAACATCGGCGCTCTGCGTCTGAATAATCCTGTGATGACCGCCTCCGGTACCTTCGGATATGGGAAAGAGTTCGCCTCGCTGGTTAATCTGCACCGATTGGGAGCCATTATCGTCAAGGGCATTTCCCTGCTTCCAAGACCGGGAAATCCACCGCCAAGACTGGCAGAAACTGCCTGCGGCATGTTGAATGCCATCGGCCTGGAAAATGTCGGTCTGGAAAAATTTCTTTCAGACAAGCTGCCGTTCCTGCTAGGCATTGACACACCGCTTATCGTCAATATCCTTGGTGATACGCTGGAGGATTATCAACAGCTGGCAGCCCGGCTGGATGAGGAAGAAAAGGTAGCAGCCCTTGAAGTGAACATATCCTGCCCGAATGTGAAGCATGGCGGGGTTGCATTCGGGACTGATCCTGACATGGCCTATAATGTCACAAAGGGGGTGCGCCAACATTTCAGCCGTCCTGTCATAGTCAAACTGTCACCTAATGTCACCGACATCGTCATGATTGCCGGGGCAGTTGAAGAGGCCGGCGCAGATGCTGTTTCGCTGATCAATACGGTGCTGGGTATGGCTATTGACATAGAATTCTGCCGGCCGAAACTTGCAAATATCTTCGGGGGATTATCGGGTCCGGCAATCAAACCTATTGCTTTGCGTATGGTCTGGCAGGTTGCTGATGCTGTTGCCATTCCGGTAATCGGCATAGGCGGGATCTCCACTCCTGAAGATGCAGTAGAATTTATGCTTGCCGGTGCCTCTGCAGTACAGGTGGGTACGGCAAATTTCATCAATCCAAAGGCCACGGAAGAAATTATCCAGGGCCTGGAAACATATCTGACTGAAAAGAATATGGCATCAGTCCAGGAATTAATCGGCCGTGCCAGGCGAACCTGAAAATTGGCTGCAACACCCAATTCCATTCGGTTAGTAAATAATGAGCCAACAGCATGACAGTACATCAACAGGCATGCAGCATAAAAAACAGCTGCTGCATACTGTCTATAGAGAATATTCCACCTGGATCAGCCGTTTCCCCCTGGCCTGCCAAAAAGGCTGTGCAGCCTGCTGTACCCAGAGTGTCACCATGTCAAGCCTGGAAGGGGAATTAATCTTCGATTTCTTCTCTGCGCAGGGCAGGGAGAAATGGCTGCTTGATAAACTTGCCCGAACAGTTCCCGGGAAAAGCAGATCTATCATAACGACAAATCAGTTTGCCGAGGCCTGCTTCAAACACCAGGAAGTTGACAGTGATGCTTTAGGATGCTGGGATTTTACCCCCTGTGTCTTTCTGGAAGATGAGGCCTGTTCAATTTATGAAGCACGCCCTTTCGGCTGCAGAAGTTTTGGCTCACTTGTACGGTGTACGGCTGGGAGGGCTGCAGAAATGGCTCCTATTCATCTGACGGTCAATACCGTTTTTACCCAAATTGTTGAACATCTGAGTAGTGAAGATGGCTGCTGGTCGACCATGATGAGTATTCTACACAGCCTGGCTTATAAAGAAGATATGATGAAAAAACAGCATGTTCTCAAGGCCAGACCGGTTCCAGGATTTCTGCTCGAACCCCGGGAAATGCATGTAGTAGGGGGCCTTCTAAAAAAACTCAGGGAGCAATTTTCTGATATGGGCGGCACCAGTGATCTGATTGACAACTTATTGGCGATATAATAGGTTGCTTTACTTTGTTGTGTTGCTATTCAGCTAAAGAAGAGAAAAATTGATCAGGAGAAAAAGCACGTTGACCGAATCATTAGAAACTCCTGCGGGCTTTTGCATTTCAGTGGCCGGTGAAAATGTCGTCCAGGCAATTGATATAGCTAAAAAATCTGCAAACTATGCAGATGTCATAGAGATACGCCTGGACACACTGTCTGACCCTGAGATTGCCCCTTTTGTAAAAAATATTTCTACGCCCCTGCTGTTTACCAATCGTCCGGAATGGGAAGGAGGTTCATTCAACGGGTCGGAAACATCCCGCCTGGAACTGCTCATGCAGGCTGTTAAGCATGATTGCGCCCTAGTTGACCTGGAACTGAAAACAGCACCTGAATTACGGGGTGAGCTTCTTGATATCCTGCTGCAGCACCCGAGAACCGGTCTTATTATCTCATGGCATGACTTTAACGGCACTCCTTCCGTTGAGGCACTGAGTGAAATTCTGTTACAGCAGATGGAATCCGGGGCTCACATTGGCAAAATTGTCACTACTGCAAATGATTATATGGATGTCCTCAATGTCCTCAATCTTCAAGTTACAGCAGCCAATAATAATTTCCCCCTCATTGCATTTTGTATGGGTTCCCGGGGCAGGATTAGCAGGCTTGCCACCATAAAGCTTGGCGGTTATATGACGTATGCAGCCCCTGATGGAGGCAAGGAGACAGCCCCGGGCCAGATACCGGTGTCTGTTATGTCTGAAATGCTGGCAAGGTTGAATCATGCAGATTAAAGGCTCTACTGAAATTTACGGCATTATAGGCAACCCGGTTGCCCATTCCTTAAGCCCCATTATGCATAACAGAGCTTTTGAGTCTCTGGGGTTGGACAAGGTGTATGTAGCCTTCCCGGCAACCAATGCTGAAAAAGCCCTGGCAGGCTTTCGGGCTTTAGGTGTGCGTGGTCTCTCTGTCACGATCCCTTATAAGGAGACCGTTCTTGGCTACATTGACTCCATTGACCCTGTGGCTGAGAAGATCGGCGCGGTAAATACCCTGGTCTTTAAAGAAGACAATAAAATCCATGGGTTGAATACCGATTGGATCGGGGCAAACCGGGCTCTTGCAGAAAGGCTTGAACTGCAGGGCAAAAGAATTCTGCTTCTTGGAGCAGGCGGTTCTGCCAAGGCTATTGGCTTTGGTTTGCTGGAGGCTGGTGCCAGGGTCATTCTTGCCAGTCGGACGGAAAGTAAGGTAAGGGCACTGGCTGAAACTCTTCAATGCGAGTGGCTCCATCTTGCTGATATTGAAACGGTGCAGGCAGACGCATTGGTCAATGCGACGCCGGTGGGCATGAGTTTCGTTGAGAATGCCAGCCTGGTGCCATTAGAAAGTCTGCATAACTTTCCGGTGGTCATGGATATAGTCTATGCCCCCCTGGAAACGCGGCTGCTGCGGGAGTCGAAAAGCGCAGGCTGTGAAATCATAAATGGGCTCTCGATGCTGCTCTATCAGGGTGTGGCTCAGTTTGAGGCCTGGACAGGCCAGGATGCTCCGGTTGAGGAAATGCGTGCGGCCCTGATGCAGGAAATAACAAAATAATTCAAAAAACTTTAAGTAAATTAAGATGATAGAAATTAAACCGGCAGGGAAGATTAAAGCCGAGGTCTCGGTTCCCGGTTCGAAAAGTATTACCCAGCGGGCTTTGATCGCGGCTGCTCTGGCGGATGGAGAAAGCACCTTGATTGGCCCCCTGGAAAGTGAGGACACTCAGTATACGGCAGGTGCCCTTCAGCAAATGGGTGTGACAGTTGAAAAGGAAGAGCACCGGTGGACAGTACATGGTAATGGCGGGAAGATAGCCACTCCTGGTAAAGAAATATTTCTTGGCAACAACGGTACGGCAACGAGATTTCTCACCTCTGTTGCTGCCCTGGGAACCGGCGTCTTCAAGATCAGTGGCGATGAGAGGATGGCGGAAAGGCCTATTCTGCCACTGATGCAGGCCCTGAAGGGTTGGGGAGTTGATATTGCCAGTATTAACAATAACGGCTGTCCGCCGCTGCTCATTAAAGCTGACGGTTTGTCAGGCGGCAAAACGATTCTGCCTGAAGGCAAAAGCAGCCAGTACCTTTCATCTATGCTGCTGGTGGGGCCATATGCCAGACAGGAGGCCGAACTTGATGTGGAAGGAGAGATTCTATCATTGCCTTATGTCTTTATGACGTTGGCAGTGATGGATGCCTTCGGTATCAGGGTGGAGGCCAATGAGGCTTTCAACAGCTATAAAATTCCTCAGGGAACATATAACGCCAGAGAGTATGCCATTGAAGGCGATGCTTCAAATGCCTCTTATTTTTATGCCGCCGCCGCAGTAACCGGTGGCGAGGTGACGGTTCCTAACGTGCCGGTACCTTCCCTGCAGGGCGATGCGGCCTTTGTGGCACTGCTGGCACGTATGGGCTGCCAGATAAATAAAACCGGAGAAGGTTTGATGGTAAGCGGCCCTGAGGAACTGAAAGGTATTACAATCGATATGGCCGATATGCCTGATGTAGTGCCGACCCTTGCGGTTGTTGCTTCACAGGCAAAGGGCAGAACTACGATAAAAAATATTGCCCACCTGCGCATCAAGGAATGCGACAGACTCCATGTCATGGCCGTGGAACTGGCCAAAATGGGAGTCAGGGTCCGGGAACTGGATGATGCCTTGATCATTGAAGGCAAAGACCCTGATGTACCTATGCATGGTGCTGAAATAAACACTTATAATGACCACCGCATTGCCATGAGTTTTGCGGTGGCGGGATTGACTGTTCCAGGTGTTAAGGTCCTTGGCGAGGAGTGCGTGGCCAAATCTTTTCCTGATTTCTGGGAAAGATTTGCTCTGCTTTATGATTAAGTTTGTATTATGTCTGTTTTACTTCACATCTGCTGCGGGCCCTGCACAACCTATCCCCTTGAGGTTCTGAAAGGAGAAGGAATTCAGGTCCACGGTTATTTCTATAACCCCAATATCCACCCTTACCTGGAATTCAGAAAGCGGCTTGAATCCGTTGAGCAGCTTGCTTCAAGGATAAATCTACCGGTAGACTATTGCCGGGAGTATGGTTTGCGCTATTACCTGAGACAGGTTGTATTCAATGAGGAGGGCCGCTGCGGCCTCTGTTATGATATGCGCTTGCGCGAAGTTGTTGTAAAGGCAAAAAAAATGAGAGCCGACGCCTTTACCAGCACACTCCTTTACAGTCGTTATCAGAATCATGATTTGATCCGGCGCAAAGCCGAAGACCTTGCCGAAGAGCACAAAATTTCGTTTCTGTATTATGATTTCCGCCAGGGATGGCAGCAGGGTATTGATATGTCCAGAGAAATGAATTTATACCGCCAGTCATACTGCGGCTGCATCTACAGCGAGCAGGAACGGTACGACAAGCATTTCAGAAAGAATAAATCAGACGCTGGATAGTATCCGGATTTCTCCAAGCACTTTTTCGACACTTGATATAAATTAAGTGATGATTACGAAACTGCCAGGCGGAACAGGCCTGCAGCAGAGTGAGCTATAGCTTTTGAAGTTCCTTAGGTTACAGGTGGTTTGAGCCTATTTTTGTTTCCTGAACGAGCCAATTGGATTACTTTTTTTTTAGAAATTTTCCGCTGTGATACAGATAAAAAAACTCAAAACAGCAAACCAAGTTACTGCCAAACGCAAACAATGTTTACTTTTTTGAGAAAGTGGTGTGAATTTAACAGTATAGGTATATTATTACAGTCTGCTA
>JAFDBU010000216.1 GCA_019313095.1 Deltaproteobacteria bacterium
GCCATGCTGGCACTTTACTACATGTAGAAGACAGGGCTGACAGCCGGTCAGCTACCAGATGCACCCCTTGATCCCTGTCAGCGGTTTCTTACCACAGTGTTCGACAGGTTTCGGGCCTGGCCAACAACTTGACCTGCTGCATTGAAGCATTTATTACTGCTGCCATGACCTGAAAAATTTTCAAAATATTCATATGCGGACAGCAGCTTAGCTGTTCAGCAGTCTCAAATATCTTGCGGTCATTTATCCTTGACATCTCCAACCATTCGTTGTAGACAAACGGGTTTGTCACATCGACATTTTGTATTTTTTACAATTTTGTAAGAAATCAATATTTTAACAGTCCTTTGCAAGAAAATTTTTTCCAAAAAAGGAAGATTTTATAAGGAGAATATTATGTGCCGGTTAGCTCTTAAAACCGCCAGCAAACCCTTTTCACCTTACGAGGTCCTGACAGCCATGGAAGCCATGCAGGAAGGTTACGACGGCAGCGGCCTGGGCCTGATCCTCAGGGGTGTTAAGTTTGCAGATTTCACTTACCGCGCTGGGGACCCAATCCTTTCAGGAATAGCGCATACCGAGGCAGCTTATCACCGCCTGGATGCCCTGATGCAGGAAAAGGGGTTCAGGCTTAAATACGATCACGAATTTGATGTAGACCTCAAGAATATTGAGGCGCAGGACCGCTATAAGTATATATTGCGGGTTTACAAACAGCCTGACTCCTGGAAGGCCTTTGATGAGGTTGAGGTTGAACGGCAGCTGATGCTGACCCGTTTGGAACTGCGCAAAAACGGCGAAGAGCACGGCGGCGACCTTACTATCTTTGCCTTCTGGCCCGATGTTGCTGCCATCAAGGAGGTCGGCTGGCCCCTTGGCATAGGGGATGCACTGAACCTGAGTGATGACCGCATTACGTCCCGGGTCTGCATGGCCCAGGGCCGACAGAATACCAACTACGGTATTAACCTGTATGCCTGCCACCCCTTCTTTATCCAGGGCATCGCCACCATGACCAATGGCGAAAATACCGCTTATGTGCCAATCAAGGAGCTGCTCACCGGCATGCATTATCCCGGTTATATCGGCTACCAGAGCGACTCCGAGGTTTTTACCCATATTCTGCACTATGTAATCAAACAGCTCAAGCTGCCGTTAGAAACTTACAAACATGTAATCACACCTCTGAAAACAGAAGAGCTTAACCTGCATCCCCAGGGAGAATTTCTCAAGGGACTGCGCAATGTTTGCCGCCGTTTCATCATCGACGGCCCGAACTGTGTCATCGGTTCCCTGCCGGATGAGACCTGCTTCATGGTCCAGGACCACAAGAAACTGCGGCCCGGTACCGTTGGCGGCAAGAAGGGCGCCTGGGCAATGGCCTCTGAGATGTGCGGAGTTGACGCCATGATCCCCGATCGGGATCGCTCCCTGGATTTTCAGCCAATGCGTGAAAATACTATCATTATTCCTCCAGACCGTAAGGAGATGAAGATATGGTCTCAATTCGATCCATACCCTCTACCCCAAGTAGCCTAACCCATCTTGACCTACAGTGGGTCATTAAGCACCGCGAGGACAGGTGCACCCTTTGCGGCAGATGTACGTCAGTCTGCCCCAAGGAAGCTATTTACCTGACCTACCGACGCCAGAGGATGCCCAAGCTTGACATCCTCAAGAAGAAGCGGAGCAGCGAATACCGCACCTTTACCGGCATCCGGCAGCGCACCGAGCCTGCCAACCGCTGCATCGGCTGCGGCATGTGCGCCACCGTCTGCCCCAACGAGGCGATCGGGCCGGAACCAAATCCCAATGACCCGCGGGTTCGGCTCCTGCAAAACCACCAGGGTGAAGCCTGGAAGCGCGGCGGCCGACGTAATTTCCGTGAAACTCTGCTTGACCGGATTATCTTCAACCGTATCTCGATGCTGACCGACCCGGCACTTGATGCCGGCCGACACGAGTTCCAGCTGAATACCCTGCTGGGCCGAGTGCTGTCACCTGAGGAATACCTGCGCCGAAAGGCTACAGGGGAGTGGATTCCGCCTGTCCGGGAAATTTTCCCATTCGTCATCGGGTCCATGTCCTTCGGCGCCCTTTCACCTAACATGTGGCTGGGACTGCTGCAGGGTGTGGCTTACTGCAACGAAGTGCTTGGCATCCCTGTGGTCATGGCCACCGGTGAAGGCGGCTGCCCGCCCTGGGTCCTCAAAAGCCCATACCTCAAATATATAATCCTGCAGATTGCCTCCGGTTATTTCGGCTGGGATGAGATCATCCGTGCCATCCCTGACATGCAGTGTGACCCAGCTGCCATTGAGATCAAGTACGGTCAGGGCGCAAAACCAGGTGACGGAGGACTGCTCATGTGGTTCAAGGTGAGCAAGCTGATTGCCCGCCTGCGTGGTGTGCCTGAAGGTGTGGATTTGCCCTCGCCACCTGTGCATCAAACTCTTTACTCCATCGAAGAATCGGTCATGAAAATGATCCAGTCACTTTCTATGGCCTGGGGTTTCAGGGTACCGGTCTATCCCAAGATCTCGGGTTCCACCTCGGCCAAGTCTGTTTTGAACAACCTTGTGCGCAACCCTTATGCCTCAGCCCTCATGATCGACGGTGTTGACGGTGGTACAGGCGCAGCATACAACGTCAGTATGGATGCTACCGGTCATCCTATCGCTTCGAACCTGCGCGAATGCTATCTTGATCTGGTAGCCCAGGGCAAGCAGAATGAAATTCCGCTTTTTGCGGCAGGTGGTATCGGCAAGAACGGCAACGTTACTCAGAACGGTATGGCTCTGATAATGCTCGGCGCTTCCGGAGTGCACATCGGCAAGTATATCATGCAGTCGGCTGCCGGCTGCCTGGGCAGCGAACAGAACCGCTGCAACGTCTGCAACATAGGTATTTGCCCCAAGGGTATAACGAGCCAGAATGTAAAACTCTACCGGCGCCTTGATCCGGATCAGGTTGCCGAGCGTGTGGCTGACACCTTTATGGCCATCAGCACCGAAATGAAGAAAATCATGGCGCCTCTTGGCCGCTCCCAGAGTCTGCCTATCGGCATGTCCGACGCCATTGGTATTGATGATGCCGCCGCCGCAGAAAGGCTGCAGATCAAATATATCTGTTAACTGTTCGTTTTAAGCGCATATATGGAGCACAATCGTGAGTCCCAAGAAGAAAACAACACCGAAAAAGAAAACTGCAAGAATGCCTAAGGTCCTGACTGTTAAGGGTTTGGACAATAACGGCCAGCGTATCAGCTCCCAGAAATTTGAGGAAATTGTCCAGGCTGCGGCGCAGAAATCCAAGAAACTTGTTCTTGAAACTTACGGCCAGCATAATGTGGGCGGTAGACTGATGCCCCAGGGCGGCCCATATGACCTGACCATAAAAGGACCAATTGGACAGCGTCTCGGTTGCATGGGACAGCCGGGCACCACTATTGTCTGCGAAGGTCCGGCGTCTGATGATGTCGGGTATCTTAATATCGGCGCTGACATAACTGTGCTAGGGGACGCGACTAACGGTGTGTGCAATGCCCTGGCCCAGGGGCGTGTTATGATCAAGGGTTCCATCGGTGCCCGCGGCCTGACCATGACTAAGTGGAATCCGGATTACCAAAGACCGGAACTCTGGGTTCTGGGCTCGGTCGGAGACACCTTTGCCGAATTCAACTGCGGCGGTATCGGTGTTGTCTGTGGTGTCGAACCCAAAAATAAAAATAATGTCCTGGGTTATCGCCCCTGTGTCGGCATGGTCGGCGGCTGGATATATTATCGTGGCAAAACAGACGACACATATTCACGCACCAACGTCAAGGAAGTGGCACCGGATGATGAACAGTGGCAGTGGCTCATGGATCGTATGCCTGATTATCTCCAAAAAATTGGCCGGCCTGAACTGCTGAAAACCCTGTCCAAAAGAAAAGAGTGGAAGATTCTCATGGCAATCACTCCGCAGGAGCGGGCCCTTATTTTTTCCGGCCCCATGCCCATGAGTGAGTTTCGCTACAAGATCTGGGATAAGGCTTTTGGCGGTGACCCCTTGCGTGACCTGGCACCAGGGTTGGATCGCAGCCCGATCGGTCTAATTGAGACCGGAGAACTCCGTAGGCGCCAGCCTTACTGGGCCAACCATGAAAAAGCAGCACCCTGCACATTTTACTGTCCTGTGCATATTCCCACCATTGACAGGCTGCGCCTGATCCGAGATGGCAAGATGGAAGAGGCCTACGAACTAGTCCTTAAACATACACCTCTGCCGGGTTCCGTTTGCGGCCATATTTGCCCGAACCTCTGCATGGAAGGATGTTCCCGCCAGACGGTCGATAAGAGTATTGATGTAGCCATGATGGGTCGCGCCATTAAGGATGCACCGGCACCAAAGCCGGCACCAAAGACCGATAACAAAGTAGCCATTATCGGCGGCGGGCCGGCAGGCATGAATGCCGCCTGGCAGCTGGCCCTGGCTGGGATTGAAGCCCATATTTTTGAACGGGACGACAAGCTTGGCGGTAAACTGGCCCAGGTCATTCCCTGGGACAGGCTGCCCAAAGCCATTTGGGATTCTGAGATAGACCGGTTCATGGCCATGGAGAACATCCACGTCAACTTCAACGTGGAGATGACCAAGACAAAATTTAAGGAACTGCAGAAAAAATTTGACTATGTCATCGTGGCCGTCGGTACACATGAACCGCGCCGCCTGCCTTTTCCCGGTAAAGAACGGGTTATTACCGCTCTGGACTTCTTGAAATCTGCCAAGAGTGATAATCCCATGAAGGTCGGCAAACAGGTGGTTATCATCGGGGCCGGCAACGTGGGATGCGATGTTGCATATGAAGCATACCAGCTTGGAGCAGAACAGGTCACCCTGGTCGATATTCAGAAGCCACTGGCCTTTGGCAAGGAAAAAGAAGCAGCTGAAACGCTTGGCGCAACCTTCCGCTGGCCCGTGATAACCAAGGAGGTCACCAGGGAAGGTCTTGTCACAACTGAGGGTGATCTTATCCCGGCCCAGACCGTGATCATTTCCATCGGTGACATACCGGCCCTCAAATTCCTGCCCGACACCGTTGAATGTTTGACGGTCGGCGGCGCTGCCTGGATCAAGACAGATGCAGCAGGGCAGACCAGCGAGCCCAATGTCTTTGCTGTCGGCGATGTTGAACGTCCGGGCCTGGCAACCAATGCCCTTGGCAGTGGTAAAAAATCAGCTGATTACATTATCTCCCAGTCCCAAGGAAAACAATGGGTTTCCTTTGATAAAAAGCTTATTGACTTCCGAACTCTGACTACAACGCATTACCAACCGGAAATCGAGTGCGGTTTACACCTGGAAGGCGAAGCCTACCGCTGTCTTTCCTGCGGTAAATGCAGGGATTGCCACCTGTGTGAAACCATGTGCCCGACCACTGCAATTTCACGCCGTGAAGTCCCGACCGAAGTTGGCTATGAATACATTTCCGACCCGGAAAAATGCATAGCCTGCGGCTTCTGCCGAGACACATGTCCATGCGGCATCTGGGTCATGCAGCCGTTCTAGTGTAATCTAGAAATGGTCTTTTTGTCGTATCTCTGTGTCATGCTCAAAAAATAATGCTCGGAATATGATCCATATACCTGCGCTTATTTTTCTCGCATTCCTTGATCTTCGACAAAAATCCTCATTTCTAAACAGAAACTAACCAAAATAGTTATCTAAAAGGGGGCAGTTTTATAACTGCCCCCTTTTTATTTCAGATACTTCACAATGTTATACATTGTTTGTTTAAATTTATTAATTTAGGATAAAAAATATCAGTTAATATTTTATATACTTCCCTAGCCATTTCACACAGCCGAGCGATACCCCAGAATATTGGGCATAAACTCCACAAAAAACGGAAATGAGACTCGGCGGAGGGAGCGCAAAGCGACATTCAGATATCACCAGTTCTTTGCGAGCTGTTCCGGGTGGTCCAGTAGAGCACGGGACCGTGTGAATGGCTGCCCTTTCTTAGGGCAAGAAAAGAAATGAACATTAAATTATGATGGAATTCTCAGCCGTAGCTAAAATCCTGATAGTTTTTTTGGGTGTCCTTACTGCCAGTCGTGTGAGGATTCCCCTGGGTGCAGGTCTTATCATCGGCGGTCTGACGCTTGATCTCTGGTCAGGTAAAAGTCTGCGGGCCCTGCCTTCTGATCTGCTGCAGGCCCTCCTGCGCCCGGAACTATGGCTTTTGGCTGTTACTATCACTCTTATCATGGAAGTCGGCTATTTTATGGCATCAGACCGAAACGGCAAAGCCATTGTATCACTGGCCCGCCGTTTCGGCGGCAGGCATGGCCAGACAGCAAGTCTGGTTCTTATCCCAGCTGCCATCGGCCTGGTCCCGATGCCGGGCGGCGCCCTCTTCTCTGCGCCTCTAATCGGTCGAAGTATGCAGAAAAGCACTAGCACACCTGAATGGAAAGCTGCTGTCAATTACTGGTTCAGGCACGTGCTCGAATACTGGTGGCCGCTCTATCCTGTTGTTATCGTCACCCTGTCTATCTTCACGCTGCAGACCTGGAAATTCATGCTCCTGCTGATTCCGTTTACCTTTGTCAGTCTGGGAGCAGGATATTTTTTTCTGCTCCGGC
>JAFDBU010000217.1 GCA_019313095.1 Deltaproteobacteria bacterium
AGTGATCGGTGTCGTCTAACGGTGTAGGGCCGTATTTCCAATACGTCGTGGGTGCTTCGTCATCAGGCAGAGTAATGGTTACTGTGGTCGAACTACCCACACCGAACCCGGTTACGGCAAATCCAAACAAATCAAATGGAAAAGTAACTCCTGCAGGTAAATCTGCCACTTGATCAGTCGCCAGGGTATACACACCTTCCAGTGAGTTTTCTTCATCAGTTGAGACAGTCACACGATCCTGGCCGTAATTCACAAGCAGAGATGCCACACTAGGATCATTGACGGTATCGCCTGTTTCTGCTGCATCACCAACACCGTCTCCATCAGAGTCAGTCTGGTCCGGGTTAGGAGTATACGGGGCATTATCAATACAATCCTCAATGGTGTCAGAATCAGAATCAACATCGCTTATGCCACAGCCACATACGCCAGGTTCTGTTTTATCCGGGTCATCGGGACACAAGTCTTCTGATGGCAGTGTCGTTGTCGTGGTTGATGTTGGTAGTGTCGTTGACGTGGTTGATGTCGGAGCCAACGTTGTTGTGGGCGTCGATGGCAATGTTGTTGTGGGCGTAGGAGGTAGGTCATGACAATCATTGCAAGATTGGCCATAATTATTAACGTGGCGAGTCTGCAGGGGTACTGCATCATGGCAAACTGCACATGAATTAGCAACCTGATTATTGCTATGACAGATATCACATGAGACACCTAAATCATCCGTGTAACCTCGGTGGGAGGCGTGACGAGCGTTATCGTAAGTTATTGAATGACAACTTCGACAACTTTATGGTTAGTGTAAGCCAATACATTTGGGGCCCATGCAGCTATTGCAACAAATGCCGTGATACATATTCCTAAAATCGTTGTTCTTTTCATGTTTCCTCCTAATAATTTAGTTTAACACTAATTGATAAACCATTACGGATGTTGTTCTGGGTTTTGTCATCAACATTACTTTTTAAGTAATGTTCTCTTAATTTCTAAAAAAGAGATGAAGAAAACAAATAGGGTCAATTATGTATTTATTAAAAAATAGCCTTTATCTTCCTGGTTTTTGATAAGCGTCATGAAAAGAATAATTTCACACCATGCATTTGCGTAAAGCAGGGTTTATGGACAAAAAAGCAGCTTTTCTATACTACTTAAATATTCAGCAAGAATGGTGCCAATCCTAGAATTTATGTGTATCTAATTGTTTTTTGCGAAGAATTTCACAGGGAGGTTGAACCAACCCCCTTAACGTGATCTATTGGTGTGTGATATACACTACAGCAAGTATAATAATTTTTACCAGATAGCCTCAATAATCAATTGAGAGTCATTCTTGGACGCCATGGAAAGATTTAAATATGATTAACAAGACAGCAATAGCTGTTAATTTGAAAATTTTTATGATTGGTGGATTTGGCAGTGGATAAAGTTGCATGCCAAAGTCAAAGTAATTTGCAGAGAAAATAATAATTCAGATAGAGGGTGGGGTCATATCGGCTTCACCCTTTTCTTCTCAAAACCTTAGATTGCAGCTATGAAGGTGGACCCGTAAATAGTTCCTGAAATGTTGAGATTGATTTTGGGCACATCACTTTAGCCATACATCTAAAAAAGGAACCTATAATATTGCCCTTCCTGCCAGGAGTTGAGAGCAGACACGGGCAACCGCTACCCCCGGTTGCGCAGCAGCTGCTTGTACGCCTCAATCAATTTAACAAAATCATCATGCTCCCCGCCTTTGTCAGGATGGAGTTCATGGGCCTTCTGCCTGAAAAGTTTTGTCAAATCAGTTTTATCCAATGTTTTCAGTTTTTCTTCCGATAGCCCGAAAACTTCTACAATCTCGGCTACGGCAAGGGTTGTCTTTGCCAATGGTTGGCGATAGAAGCGCTTGGAATTGATAAAATTCTGCAGATACTCATCCCAGGCGGAGCCCCCGTCAAACTCATAATCAAAGAACATGACGACATATCGCACCAGATATTCATGCAGTCCACTCCCTTTATCCAGACCGGCCCAGAAAAATTCATCCCGGTGCAGCAGGCATACATTCTCTAAAAAGTACCTGTCCAGTTCATCCTGGTCCAACGCCTGCGGTATAGACCTTGCTGATGACGACCTGAAGTAGCGCTGCAGATCAAAAATTACATAGACGTACTGCTTATACTCCCGTGGACTCAAGCTTTTTTCAAGCTGCAGAATATGCTGTTCAATTTCGTCCCTTGATTTATTCAGCAGGGCCTTAAAGTATCTTATCGGCAGGTGACCGATCCTGCACTGGTCCATATTGCCGCAGCGCAGATAATAAATGCGCCGCTTGTCAAAAACCTGAACCTGTTCTGTTTTGAGAATTTTCTGTTTCCACGCTGTTCTGCTTTTTCTTATGCCGCGACAATGAAAAGGTTCTATCTTCTGGCGTATGTCCTTTCTGATAAATCGCCAAAACAGTTCCTCAAGTTCACACAGATCATACTTGACACCCTCCTCGGTCAGCTTTTCACAGACATCTTCATGTATATAAAAAGCATTGCCACCCGGATATTCAATAAACTCCCAGGGCGACCGGCCCAGATCAAAAAGGTCTCTGCTCTGCCAGCAGTTGGCTGCAGAATTATATTGGGAGATCCTGAGAATATAATTTTTTCTCCCGTTTATAGTATGTTCTGCCAGATACACTTGCCGATAACCTTTAATATCATGTTATATTTTCAGTTCCAGTGGGTTGATATTTATCCTTCTGTATAGGTAGACTATAAGACATCATGAAAAAGGATGATCTGGTTATATTATTTATTGCCCTGCTGCTGCTCGCGGGCATGCTTATCACTTTCTTTTTCGGTGGAGAGAAAAGCCGTCATGGTGTCGGCCTGTTTTTTAAAGAAGAGATTCGGCTGGTGTCAAAATTGGCTGAAAATCAATCAAGTGGTGGAAAGATTAGAGGGAACTACAGCCACTTTTTTTTCTTGAAGAACCATACCTGAATACCTACCACGATCACCAGCAGGATCACAAATGTCAGGAACCCTATATTGCTTTCCGCACCGGGGATGCCACCCACGTTGATGCCGAGAAGGCCGGTCAGGAAGCCGAGCGGCAGAAAAATGGCGGCAACTATGGATAGGATGTACATCTTGCTGTTCATCTGCTCGGCCAAACGGTTACCCAGTTCTTCCTGGGTGACTGCTGCTCTGTCCCGGGCCTCATCAAGATCCTCGATATAACGGGCCAGCCTGTCATAAACCTCGCGCAGGCCGATCCTGTCTCTTTCATCCAGCCAGCTGATCTTTTCAAGCAGCAGCCGCGACAGGGCCTCACGCTGCGGCGACAGAAAACGCCGGAGACTGATAGCCTGGCGGCGCAAGTCTGCTAACTGGCTGCGTAATTGATGGCTTTCAGCTGTCAAAACCTGGTCTTCCAATTCCGCTATGGAATCCTCAAGATTATCGATAACCACCTGCATCCTTTCCATGATACGACCTGAAATCTGCACCAGAAACTCTCCCAATGATTCCGGCCCCACAGTCTTTTCAATGGCAGCCTGCATATCAGATATGGAGAGCAGCTTGCGCCTGCGCGTGCTGATAATCCGGTTATCTTCAAACCAGATCCTGATTCCCACCATGTCTTCCGGGTCAGCACCGGGATTCAGGTTAACACCGCGCAGGCCCAGCAGCAAACCTTCCTGAAAAGTCGTACAGCGGGGCCGGGAGTCCTCTTCGGTGAGTGCAGCACAAATTACATCGTCAAGACCGCTTTTCTCATAAAGCCACTCCCTGACAAAAGAACTGCTGTAATCCAGATGCATCCAGAGAAGTCCCTGCCTGGGCTTCCAGCTTTCTATTTCAGGCCAGCCAACCTTCCGGCCGCTGCCATTCCCATCCAGAATATAAGCTAGTATGAGCCCGTCATTGTCTGCTGCCATCGCTCAATTCCTTTATTTAATCTTTTGCAGACCGGTAAATGCCTCTGTAACAGGCGGATCAAAGTGGATATCAACCTGGTGGAAAGCGATGGTTATGCCTGCCTCTTTAAAGGCAAACCAGACTGCTTTCCGCAACTCCGACGTGTAAACCCTCTGCTTCCAGGGATCATCAATGTTGAGATACACGCCAAATATAACAGCGGAGTCGCCAAAATCCTGCAGGAGCACCCGGGGTTCCGGTTCTGGCAGGCGCCAGGGAATATCCCAGGCTGTTTTTTCCAACACTTCGATAACCTTTTTCATGTCCGACTCATAAGCGACACCGACATCAATACCTATCCGGAACTCATTATCCCGCAGGGTGAAATTTTTTACGGCAGCCTGTGAAAAAATGGAATTGGGCATTATAAGTTCTTCATCCCGCCATGTCCTGACAATGGTCGTCCTGATGCCCATGTCGACGACTTTGACGACATGGCCTTCTATTTCCAAGATATCCCCGGGTTTTATGGTACGCTCAACCAGCAGGATGATTCCCGCCACAAAATTCTGCACAATGTTCTGCATTGCAAATCCGATGGCAATTGCAAATACAGCGCCTGCTGCGAAAAGAGCGCTCAGATTGATGCCGATGGTCTGCAGACCTATACCCAGGCCGATGATAATTATTGTATAATGGACAAGCCGGAGGAAGGCTGCCAGTGTCCCTTTCTGGTTTTCAAACCTGTGGGCCAGCCCTTTTTTCAGGGCACGCTGGAGAAGAAATGAAAGCGTGATGGAAATGCAGATTATAAGAAGAAAAATACATATGGAAAGGAGGGTTACCTCGGTTCCGGAGAGAGTAAAGAGAGGTTTTGAAAATAGTCCTGGAAGCTCTTTGGTTAAAATATCAAAGCTCAAATTCCACCTCGCAGTTCTGTATTGAAGCAATTGAAAAAATTACTTCACATAAAAAACTTTCTAATGCTACAACTATTTACAGACAACAAGCAATAACAAAACGTACCAACCCCCTAAAACATTGAGAAAAAGAAGATTTTACCGCAAAAGCAATATGCTAAATTGTATTTTTTAAATTTTTCCTGTAAGTATAAATACCCACCATCCACAGGACTTGTTTTCAAGTTTCAAAACTGAATGACAGTTAAGAGAGATATACATTTTAAGAGTAATAAGGCGCACAGTAAGAGAAGTTTTCATTGCTAAATTCTTGAGAGAAAATGAGGAGGCAAAATGAAAAGCGTTTTAAAGAGTATTGTCTGGGGACTTATCGCTGTTCTGGTATTTTCATCAAGCGGGTGGAGTTTTGGCCGTAAAACAGTTATCAAAGTCGGCATTAATGCCCCGATAACAGGTGACATTCCCAAGGTTGGTGAAGGCACGAAATATGCCGCCCTGATGTGGCTCGAAGATATTGAGAAGGCTGGCGGTATCGAAGTCGGCGGCAAAAAATATCCGGTAGAACTGGTGATAGAAGACAACGAATCCAAAGCCGAGTCTGCAGTGAAGGCCAACACCAAGATGATCACCGAGGATGAGGTGCTTGTCATAGTCGGGCCTCAGTCTTCGAAGCAGGCCGTGCCGGCCGGTGATGTGGCTAACAACTATGAGACCCCGATGATCACCCCCTGGTCGACAAATCCTGATTCAACCAAAGACCGGCCATATTGTTTCCGGGGCTGTTTCCTTGATCCTTTTCAGGGCCCGGTCCTGGCAAACTTCATCACCGAGGAATTCGGCTTTACCAAAGCGGCAGTGCTCTATGACGTAGCCTCTGATTACCCTAAAGGTCTTGCCGAATTCTTTAAACAGGCCTGAGAAAAGATCCATGGGCAAGGCTCTGTGGTCTCCTACGAAAGCTTCACCACCAAGGATACTGATTTCAGTTCACAGCTGAGCAAAATCAATAAATCCGGAGCCCAGGTGCTTTTTACCCCCCAGTACTATAATGAAGTGGCGCTGATCGTGCAGCAGGCCCATGAACTGGGATGGGCGAACCCCATAGTCGGCAGCGACTCCTGGGGGTCTGCCGAGACCGTAACCCTTTGCGGCAAGGACTGCTACGGCCTGTTTTTTTCCACCCATTATGCTGCCGCCGGGGCCCAGGGCGCCACCAAGGAGTTCATCGAAAGATATGAAAAGAAATACGGCTATACACCTGACGATGTGGCGGCC
>JAFDBU010000218.1 GCA_019313095.1 Deltaproteobacteria bacterium
CCGGAGATGTGGCAACCTTAAAGGCAATAAAAGACAAGCTGCCGCAAATGGCAGAGGAACGCCTGGAATCAGGGCGAACGGCTTATGATATAGTTGTCATGATATCCCTTATCAACCGGGACATCCACCGGCGGGCCCTGGATTTGGCCGCCGAGGGTCTGGGGGTGGAGCCGGTGCCTTACTGCCTCTATCTGACCGGCAGCCACGGTCGCCTGGAAAACCTGCTGACACCTGACCAGGACCATGGCATGATCATTGCCGACAGCGAACAGAATTACCAGTACGATCAGTATTTTATTGACCTGGGCGTCAGGTTTTCAGACTATCTTGACCAGATCGGCTATGTTTACTGCCCGGGCTTTCTCATGTCCAGCAATCCCCTCTGGCGCAAGAGCCTTTCCGAGTGGAAGCAGCAGATTCACTACTGGTTCGAGGCGCAGGTGCGGGAGATGGGGCGCTACGTCACTGTTCTGTTCGATGCTGCCGCAATCGCCGGGGAAGTTGACCTGTTCAAGGAACTAAAAGAGTATGCCTTCAAGGTCCTGTCACAGCATCATGAGGTTTTTCGGGTCCTGCACGAAGAAGAAGGCGGGCACCGGGTGCCGCTTGGTATTCTTGGCCGTTTTGTCACGGACAAGGGCGGGCTGCACAAGGGGCAGCTGGATGTCAAGAAAAGCGGTCTCATTTTTGTGGTGGAGGCAATTCGCATCCTGTCGCTGCAGCAAAACATCAGGGAAACCGGCACGCTCAAGCGCATTGGCAAGCTTGTGGAAGGCGGGTTTATCCACGCAAATGATGGTGAGTATTTTGAGTCAGCTTACCAGGTACTCCTGCACTATGCTTTGAAGTCTCAAGTGTCAAAGGCAAGCCGGGGGGAAAAACTGGACACCTACATAGATCCGAGGATTCTCTCACCCCGGGACAAGGAAATCCTGCGGCATGCCTTTAAGGCGGTTTCCACCCTGCAGGATCTTGTTGCTTCCGAGTTTGGACAACTGGTGATATGAAAAAGTGTTGTCAGCAGTCAGGCAGCAACGAATGAAGATTTTGACCTTGTTTTACTGGAAGACCTATTTTATGACTAACACCAAGTCGTTATTATAAATTTTGAAGAAGGCCTGGCAGCTCAAACATAGACTCTAAGATAAAATCAGGTTTCAGCCTGCGTTTAATACCAATGCCGCCTTCAATAAACACGGTTTTGCATCCGGCCCTCTGGCCGACCTCAATGTCGGTGGCATGGTCGCCTACCATGAGCATCTCCCTGCCGGGGTCCAGGCCCCATTTTTCAGCCAGAAATAATATACCTGCCGGGTCAGGCTTTTTTACCAGCAGACTGTCGCCACCTATTACTTCTTTGAAGTACGAGGCAATTCCCAGGGTTTGCAGAATTAGAACTGAAAATTTCTGACTTTTGTTGGTCAGGAGCCCCAAAGAATAATTTTCTGCCAGCTGCGGGAGGATTTCTGCGACGCCAGGGTAAAGAGCAGTATTATCAGTAAGGTGCAAACCGTAATAGTCCATGAAGATGACAAAGGCGTCTGCAAATTTCTCCATGTGGGTGGGTCCAAGGGATCTTTTGATGAGTTTCTGCACCCCGTCGCCGACAAAGCTTTTTATCTCATTCCGTGTATGGCCAGGCAGGCCGAGTTTGGCGAGGGCGTAGTTGACGCTGTTGGCCAGGTCGGTGACAGAGTCAATCAGGGTTCCGTCAAGGTCGAAGAGGATGGCTTTGATTTGTGGCATTTTGATAAAAGTGCTTTCAGTCAATAATTTGCGAATTCGTTATTTTTTGATCATTTTCTTTGCTGTATATTCTAATCCAGAATTTATAATAATTGTTTTTGTTTTTTAAAATCAGTCTTGAAGCGATTTGAGATTATTGTGGATTCAAGGAAGAAGCTGATTCGCTGTAGTACAACTACGCGGGTCAGCTGATGACGCCGAAGACGCGATAATATCGAATCGCGCTAAATAGCAAAATATGGACTTCCTCCCGGATTGCATGGCTGCCTTTCAGAAAGAGGCCTTTTCTGCCGTCAATGCTGACATGTTCACCAAAGCGGATATCATGGCCATTGATTTCACAGCGCTGTTCACTCTCGTAGACCCGCAAATCCTTGCAGCCGACAACACATGTCTTTTCGAGCTGGGTGGCAACAACGGCTGCATGCGATGTCTGGCCGCCGCGGGCAGTCAGCAGACCCTGGGCCCGGGCAATTTCCTTGATGTCTTCAGGAACCGTATCCTGGCGGATGAGGATCAGGGTGCAATCGGGGTCTTCCCTGCGTATCTGGTCAATATTTTCCCTGGTGAAGACAGCGCGGCCCGACAGGGCACTGCCGCTGACACCGATACCCTTGCCCAGGAAATTATCTTCAAGCGCTTCAGGATGTTCAAAAACAAAAAGATTCTCCTTCTTCTTGATGGTGATCATATCCCTGGTCTGCAGGATATAGAAATCTGCGGCCGCAGAGCTTTCAAAGGTAAATTCAATCTCCTGCGGATTCCAGCGGTTCTCATACACTAGTTCACGGGAGAGTTCGAGCAGGGCCTTATAGATTTCAGGAAAACGGTTCTGCAGGGTGTTTTCCTGGGAACGACCGTCAATTTCTGCCTGTTCAACGGATATGGGATAGGTGGTAACCAGGCCGCTGACAATATCTTCGCCCTGGTCGCCAATGGCATAGTCACCCCAGAGCGCCACCCTGGTTACTTTCC
>JAFDBU010000219.1 GCA_019313095.1 Deltaproteobacteria bacterium
GCTCCTGGATAACAAAATCTGTCGGACGTCTGCTTCGTTCCCTTGCAATTATTATCCAGCGGCCGAGGATAGGGTCCTTACGTAACTCTGGCATGTTCTTTTACGGTTGGGCATGTTCTTTTTCATGCTGCTCCTGTGCGGTTTTGCACTTAACGCACAAGGTGGTCACAGGTCTGGCTTCGAGGCGTTTAATGGAAATTTCCTCATCGCAGCTTTCACATATTCCGTACGTTCCGTTTTCCAGACGTTCAAGGGCCTCTTTAATCTTGGCAAGCAGTTTTCTTTCACGATCCCGGATACGCAGTTCAAAGTTGCGGTTGGATTCTGCCGTGGCCCTGTCAGTAGGATCGGGGTAATTATCACTTTGATCAGTCATTTCCAGCAGCGTTTTTTCAGCCTCGCTCAATATATCCTGGCTCATGCCCTCAAGCTTTGCCTTGAAGTGTGCCCTTTGCTTTTTGTCCATAATCTTTACTCCAGATATATCAACTATATCCCTATAACAGTTGTGTGTTAAAAAACCGAACTTTTTTAGCCTTTATGATATGGTGCTGTTAAATGCAATTTTCCTCCAACTAATAAAGGAGTCGAATATTATTTATTTGGGTGCCTTTGTCAACAGCTTTACACATAACTTTTGCAGTTACACCGATCCTGGAAGCAGCACCTCTTCTTGATATAGTACATCAGCCGAACTGGCAGGCGGTCGGACTCAGACTGAGATTTCTTATTCCGCTTTACGGCCAAGATGCAATAATTTCTTAAGCAGTCCTTCTTCGCTGTCCTGTTCTTTTCTCCGTTCCAGTTCGCCGAACTCCTGCAGGAGTTCCTTCTGCCTTTTTGTCAATTTCTGAGGAGTTTTGATGGCAACTTCAACGATCATGTCACCACGCCCGTTTCCTCTCAAATGAGGCACTCCTTCATTTTTCAGCGTAAATCTTGTCCCGGTCTTGGTAGCTTTCGGAATCTTCAGGTTCTGGGTGCCATGTATGGTCGGCACTTCCAAATTACAACCAAGGGCAGCCTGATCAAAATCTATAGGGTAGCGGCAATAGATCAAATCACCTTCACGTTGAAAAAATTCATGCGGTTCAACATGTATTATAACATATAGATCGCCGGCCGGCCCGCCTTTACGGCCGCCTTCACCGTTACCCTGCAAGCGCATCTTGGCACCGGTATCAACCCCTGGGGGTATTTTCAGGGCAACCTTTTTCTTACTCTTAACCAGGCCGACACCATCACAATCAGAACAGGGATCTTTAATAATTTCCCCTTCCCCGCGGCAATGCGGACAGGTGGTGCTCATCCTGAAAAAACCCTGCGCCCTGACCACCTGGCCCCTGCCGTGACATGTTGTACAGGGGACCGGCTTGTAACCCGGGCGCAGGCCGGTTCCTTCACAGGTCCAACAGGTGTCCGGTCTTTCAATTTCTATATTTTTGGCAACACCATGCACTGCATCCATGAAACTTACCGACAGGTCGTAACGAAGGTCGGCTCCTCTGATGGGACCGTGCTTGGACCTTCTTGTATCGGTCCGACCGAATCCGAAAATATCGCCGAAAATATCGCCGAAACTGGAAAATATATCCTCAAAATCCGGCCCCTGATATCCCCGGCTCTTCAAGCCTTCATGTCCGTAGGTATCATATATCTGTCGTTTGTTGCTGTCACTGAGGACTTCGTAAGCCTCGGTGGACTGCTTGAACTTGTCTTCCGACTCTTTGTCGCCCTGATTACGGTCCGGATGAAACTTCATGGCCAGCTTTCGATAGGCCTTTTTTATCTCATCCTGAGAGGCCGACCTTGAGACGCCAAGCACCTCGTAGTAGTCAAGCTCCATGGTAGTTTTCAAGCTGCCTCCTTGGATGTTTGCTTATCAGGATTATCATGTTCGGCAGCACTACCTGCTGCATGCTCTTTCTCAAGATTCGGCAGATTAAGAATATTCTCGAAAGTAACTGCTCCGGCAGCTATCTCACGAAGTGCCATAACCACTTCCTTGTTTTTTCTCGGAGCAATTAACAAAGGTATTCCCTGTCGCCTTTGTTTAACGCGCTCAACCGCCAGATGGACCAGACTGAAGCGATTATCATCACCAATTTTTTCCAAGCAGTCTTCGACTGTAATTCTTGCCATAAATATAAAACCTCCTGATATAATTGAGGACTTATGTTTTTCGTCCTAAAAACTTATAGAATATAATCTTTTAAAGAAAAATCGCAAAGCTTTTTTGCGTCTGGAGTGAACAACCGGACTGTATCTTATTCCCTGAAGGGATTTTGCAACAGCAGTGTTTCATCACGGGCCGGTCCGACAGAAATAATAACTGCCGGGGTTTCGGTGATATCTTCAATTCGTTTTATGTAATCCCTGGCCTGCATCGGCAGATCTTGAACGGAACGGGCCGCATCTATTTCTTCCTCCCAGCCCTGGACTTCCTCATAGATAGGTTTTACTTTTTCGGTGAGCCTGATATTGCTTGGCATGGCTTTAAATTCTCTACCATCTGCTTCATATGAAGTGGCGATCTTTACAGTAGGCTGCCCGCTTAAAACGTCAAGCTTAGTAACCGCCAGCCCCGTTATGCCATTCAAGCGTATGGCTTCATTCGCCACCACGCTGTCAAGCCAGCCGCAGCGGCGCTTCCTGCCTGTGGTTGCTCCGAATTCTCCACCTTTCCTCTGCAGCTGCTCGCCGGTGTTATCAAATAATTCCGTGGGAAAAGGCCCGCTACCTACCCGGGTGGTATAAGCCTTTAAAATGCCTATGACAGCATCAATATGGACTGGGCCGAAGCCGCTTCCCGTGCAGGCATTGCCGGCGACCGTATTTGACGATGTGACAAATGGATAGGTGCCATGATCAATATCAAGCTGTGTACCCTGTGCTCCTTCAAACAGTATATGCTTGCCGCTCTTCCTGGCCTGGTCAAGCTCAACTGAAACATTGCCCAAATATGGTGCCAGCTTCTCTGCCAGGACTTGAAACTGTTTATATATTGCATTAAAAGAAACAGTTTCACTATTCAGTCGTTTGGTGAGCAGAAAATTTTTTTCATCAATATTATCTTTGAGTTTATCCCTGAAAAGATTTTCATCCAACAGGTCGCCTATCTTGATTCCTTTCCGGAGAATCTTGTCTCCATAACAGGGTCCGATGCCGCGGCCTGTTGTGCCGATTTTCTTGCTGCTTTTCAAAGCAGCTTCCTGGTTCAGATCAAGGGCCTTGTGGTAAGGCATAATAAGATGGGCATTCTCACTGATCTTGAGTCTTGCAGGCGAAACCGGCAGACCGTTCTCTTCAAGTTCCTGCATTTCTGCAAGAAGGACATCCGGGTCTATGACAACACCGTTGCCGATCATACATTTTTTGTTTTCATAAAGGATGCCAGAGGGTATGAGATGAAAAATAAACTGCTTCCCTTCGACCACCAGGGTATGTCCGGCATTATTGCCCCCCTGGAATCTGACTATATAGTCGGCGTAACGGGTAAGAAGGTCGACAATCTTACCTTTGCCCTCATCACCCCACTGGGTACCCACAACAACCACATTGGCCATTTACACTCTCCTCAAATCTGGAATCAGCAAAGACATATCAAAAAGTTTTTTAGTTTTTGCAGCGAAATATTTAAGAGACAGCAACCATAGTAAAAGGTTTTCCAAAAGTCAATCAGGCCCTTTCAGGCAGAGTAAAGATTCTTGACACCTATTTTTTTAATACCGTAGATTGCGGGCTGCATTTGGTGCTGGTTTTTTATGCAATCACATGCTAAAAATGAATCTTCAATTTAACAATGTCATTATGCAAAAAGAATTAGCGGAAAGCTTTAACATAATTTACTAGGTTTATATTACATATGTTTGGCATTGGACTTCCTGAACTTATCCTGATCATGGCGGTGGCCCTCATGGTTGTGGGGCCCGATAAACTTCCCGAACTGGCCAGATCCCTTGGCAAAGGCATAGTTGAGCTCAAAAAAGCCGCCGCCAGCCTGAAGGAAAGTTTCGATGAGGGTGCTGAAGAACATCCGGGCTGGAATGATAAGGACATGGACCAACATCCAAACAAGGAATTATTTGAGGCATACAACAACCTGCCCGAGGGTGCTTTACCCGAAAAATCCGACCCGGCATATGCCGAAGAAACTCCTGCTGACACTGAGGAAAGTGCATCAACAGAAGAGATCAGCCACACCCCGCCTGCTGAAAAAGAAACCGAAGATAAGGAAAATTAGAGCAACTTATGTTAGCTACCTCAGGCCACCTTGAAGAACTGCGCCAGAGGCTGATTGTCTCATTCAGCACTGTTTTTATTTCTGCCGCGCTTTCCTATATATTTGCGGAACAGATTGCCCGTTTCTTAATGACTCCCCTCTTTCTCGCCTCACCAGCGCTGGTAAAGCTCGTCTACACTAACCTGACTGAGGCCTTTATCACTTACCTGAAGCTCTCTTTGCTCATGGGCATCATATTCAGTATCCCTGTCCTGCTTTATGAAATGTGGATGTATATTGCACCGGGGCTCCATCAAAACGAAAAAAAAACAGTTCTAACCGTTGTTTTTTGGGCCAGTCTGCTTTTTGGTGCCGGGGCAGGCTTTGCATTTTTTATTGTTCTACCCCGGGCCCTTCATTTTTTTATGGGTTTTGCAAACCCACAGTTAACGCCTCTGCCAAAACTTTCAGGCTACCTGACCTTTGTGGCCCGGACCTCTCTTGCCTTCGGCCTGTCTTTTGAAATACCTTTCCTGATGGTGACAGCAGCCAGAATCGGCTGGGTCAAGCGCAACTATTTTTCAACCAAACGCAAATTCTTCTACCCGGCTATCCTGGTACTCTCATTGCTTTTTGCTGCCGGCGATCTCATGGCCGCAATCCTGCTCTGTCTGCCTCTTTTTGCCCTTTATGAATCAGGCATTCTAATAATAAGAGTTTTTCCCGGGGATAAACTCCATAGCGATACAGGCGCTGGAGACCAAACTGAAGAAAATTAGTTATGGTCTTTGGAAGCATGAAAGATAAAGTTATAGATTATAGGGGCAATACATTAGCAGCCACCCGGGATATCAGGATCCGCCTCAGAATGGCCAGTTCAGGCCAGACTATCAGTTTTGTTTGCAGGGAAGAACAGGTGGTTAGACTGTTGCGTGAGATCACCTTTCAGGACGGCACAATCATCTCGAGAACAACAAGTGATGAGGGTGCATACATAACTGTCCGCAAAACCTGACAGGATTTATTTTTACGCCATCAAAGCTTGCAATTATATCCCCCAGGACATGTATTCCCGGACTTTTCCCGTTATAGTGCAACTGGAATTTAATACTAGAGAATAAATTTTTTTGAGATTCCCATCTCCTGCATAACCTGGGTGGCGGTCTCCTCAATGGATTTACCCGAGGATGAAATAATGGGAATATGGGACTTCAGATAGATCTGTTCCGCCTGTTTCAGTTCCTCGATACAAGTGGAAAGTTTGGCGTACCTGCTTCCAGGATATCGTTTTTCCCTGGCACTGCGGAGCTGTTCCGGCGAAGTCGTTAAAGCCACAGTACGGCTCAAATTCTGCCGTATGATCTCCGGCACTTTGTACCTGTTCAGATATTCTGCCGTAAGCGGAAAATTGGCTGACTTAAGCCCCATTTGGGTTGCCAGATAAACGGCAACCGGTGTTTTCCCGGCCCTGGAAACTCCCAGCAGAATAACATCCGCTTCATCGTATTCGCTGATCTTGGCACCATCGTCGTGGGCCAGGCAGAAATGAATGGCTTCGACCCTTTTATTCATGGTCACATCACTTGGATGACGTGCAAAGCCCGGTTCCCTGACGGCCCTTGTTTCCAGGCATGTTTCAAGGCGCTCCAGGAACCGGCCGTAGGCTTCAAAATATTCAACTTCAGGGATATCGAAGACTGCCCGTATCTCCGGGTCAAGAATGGTGCTGAAAATTATCGGCCTTCTTCCCCCTGAGCGTTTCAAAATATGACTAATCGTTTTTTGGGCCTCGGCAACGGTTCGTATAAAGGGGAATTTTTCCTCAGAAAAATTAACCTCGGGAAACTGGCAGATAAGAGCCTGTCCCAGATTGGTGACAAGAATCCCGGTACTGTCAGATATATAATAAACATCCTTGGAACTCCACATGTTTTATGACCTCTTTTTTAGGCTTCTCTGTTATTCTTTGGCGCCGACTGCAGCCAGGTAGATCACCGACTCCTCTTCGCCGTCCAGGCCAAGCAGCCTGTTGAACTCATCGTCATAAAAAGCTGCCACCGGACAGGCCCCCAGCTCCAGACCTTCTGCGGCCAGTAACAAATTCTGGCAGATATGGCCGGCGTCCATCATAACGTAGCGCAGGCCGCGATGCCCGTACTTGGAAAAATTCCGGCGCAGGATGGCTGACCAGATGAATACCACCCCGGCTTTTGCCAGAAAATTCTGCCCCAGAGCGGCGTCTGCCACCTTGTAGCCAGCAAAACCGTCATGGATTTTTCCCAGGGCAAATTCCGCCGGCTGGAAATGATACAGACCCGGCACCAATGTTTCTACATTCTGTATGGAAAGGTATGTTTCCACAGGATAGAGGGCTCCGGCCGAAGGTGCGGTCCTGAAAAAAAAGGAGCCGGCCCGGCCGCTTATTCCCTGGCAGGCCCAGAGCAGAACGGCAAGGTCCTGCATACTAAGCGGCTTGTCGGCATAACGCCTGCATGACCGTCTGTACTGCAGGATGTCGTTCAGGCTTCTGCCTATTTTCCAGTCCGTCGGCAGTTTAACTTTTTTCGCTTCAGAATATACCTTATACGGTTCTGCAGGTTCTATTTCCAAACGTTGCTGACGCCAGAGAGTCTGGTCGTCAAACTTTGTCTCCTGCAGATAACGATAACCATGGGAGTTCTTCAGATCATCCATAAATATCTTTTCCTCCTTAATATTCCGAAAGTGATCCTCTTTCTAAATACCCCGGCATTCTTCGATCAGCAGCTTCACCGCCTCCTCCTGCTGTTCAATACATTCAACCAGCTTGAACTGCACCCTGGCCCGATCCAGATTCTGGCTGTGTCTGCTGACCTCAAAATAACGGTTGCCTTCCAGAAAATCAGTATAAAAGCGCAGCCCAAGCTCAAACGGGATAAGCCTGACGGCATCAAAGAGAAAATCAAAATCCCTGCTTGTCAAAAAGCTCCGTGCTACCGTTGTATAACCGGTCAAAACTGCCTTGCAACGGCCAAGATCAAATCTGACTCCGCCTGGATCGAAAGCTTCCTCTCCCATGATATTGCAGCAGGAACGCAGACAGTCCCCAATGTCATAATGCACCAGACCCGGCATCATGGTATCGAGATCAATGATGCTGACTGCCTTGCCGCTGCGACTGTCTATCATTATGTTATTAATCTTGGGATCACCGTGAACGACCTGCGCCCTCAGGGCTTTTCCTTCACGGGCTTTCTCCAGCACCGGTGCCCAACTCCTTCTTGCCGCAATAAAATTCCGGCAGAACTCATCAGCATATCGGAATGATCCCATCCTGCCGCGAACCGCATCATAATGCTGAAGATACTGTTCAATATTATGAAAACCGGGCAGCGTCTCCCGCAAAAGTTCCGGTTTGAGATCACGGGTCAACCGGTGAAAAATCCCGACTGCCCTTCCCACCTCTTCGGCTTCGGCCAGGCTGGAAATCCGTTCAAGGGGATAGGCGTCCCGGATAAAATGTATGGCCCGCCAGAAATTTTCTTTTGCATCGACAAAAAAATCCCTGCCGTCACGGGTCGGTATAACCTGTAGCATCTGCCATTCTGTGTCAAACCAGTTTCCTTCGATCCTAATCCTGCTCCTGACATGCTCACTTACAAGCCGCAGATTGTGCATAATAGCCGCAGGATCTTTGAAAATATAGATGTTGATACGCTGCAAAATAAACTGCTTTGCCTGATGTTCCAAAACTACCAGGTAAGTATCATGGATAATACCATGGCCGAATCGTTCAATTCCGGCAATTTTATCACCCTTTCCGACAAATTGTTCCGCCGCCTGAAAAGCTGTCTTCATTTTGCAGAACC
>JAFDBU010000220.1 GCA_019313095.1 Deltaproteobacteria bacterium
ACCACATCTTCCACATCCTTGTAGGCCTGCGGTATTTCCTCAACCAGGGTAGCACGGCCTGCACCTTTTACTGTTACACCCAATTCAGCAAGTTCCGCCGTAACATTATGCCCTTTAGCCGCCTTTCTGGCGGCATGCCGGCTCATAATCCTGCCTGCTCCATGGCAGGTGGAGCCAAAGGTCTCTTTGAGAGCCCTGTCTGTGCCTACCAGCACATAAGAGTAACGTCCCATATCACCCGGAATAAGAACAGGTTGGCCTGTCTGCTGATAGGCGGCAGGAACTTTTGGGTGATGGGCGGGGAAGGCACGGGTTGCCCCCTTACGATGCACAAGTACTTCGCGCTGTCTGCCGTCAACCTCATGCGTTTCAAATTTGGCAATATTATGACAGACGTCATAAACCAGCTGCAGCCCTATTTTATGGAATCCCCGGCCGAACACCTGTTCAAAAGTATGCCTGACCTCGGCAGTTATCAGCTGCCTGTTGGCAAAGGCAAAATTGGCTGCCGCTGCCATGGCTGCAAGATACTGCTTGCCGTCGGTCGAATTGACCGGAGCACAGATTAATTCCCGGTCAGGCAGGTCAATATGATATTTCCGGGCAGAATGCTGCAGAATACGTATGTAATCACCGCATACCTGATGCCCAAGCCCCCGAGAACCTGTATGGATTATTATGGTGACCTGATCCCTGAAGAGCCCGATACCTCTCGCCAGGTCTTCATCAAATATCTGATCAACAAAGCCTACTTCAACAAAATGATTCCCGGAACCCAGGGTGCCGAGCTGGGCCTGGCCTCTCTCCAGGGCCCGGTCGGAAACCAAATTGGGATCAGCCCATCCAAGGCAGCCTGACTCTTCAATATGCAGCAGGTCGTCCTCGATGCCGTAGCCGTTATTGACTGCCCACTGCGCCCCATTACTCAGGACTTTTTTCAGATCCCTGCCGGCGAGTTTAAGGCGTGGCTGTTTTGATCCGACACCGGTGGGAATATTGGCAAAGAGGCTGCTGACAAGGTCAGCTATCGCATTTTCCACCTCTTCCCTTATAAGCGATGAACGCAACAGACGCACACCGCAATTGATATCATATCCGACCCCGCCCGGCGAAACAATACCCTGGTCAGGATCAAAGGCGGCAACACCGCCTATGGGAAAGCCATATCCCTGATGCATATCAGGCATTGCAAGACTGCGGCCTACAATCCCCGGGAGCCAGGCGACATTGGCCACCTGCGTTATGCTTTTATCGTTTTTGATATGTTCCAGGAGGTTTCTGTCCAGGAAAAGCATGCCGTCAGTCCGCATCCGGCCCTGTCTGGGCAAAAGCCAGCGATACCGGTCAATCTGTCTGAGATTATGAATTGTCAGTTCCTGCATCAACTATCCTGCTTTTATTCAGCCCTGTTTATTACAAACCTCTCCGGCTTAAATATCTAAAAATACCCTTGCAATCCATGTATCTTTTTCCCTGCCGATGAACAGCTGATGGTAGGTAACCGCTTTTACGCTCAACAGCTCACGGTCTTGCGCTCCATCAAATTCCTGCAGCCATGCTCTGGCCTGAAGTCTGTCATCCTCGACAGAATCAACTTCCACCTTTGTACAGACCAGTCTTTTCGCATCATAAAGGTAAAGAAATTCTTCCAGAAAATTAACCAGAAGTTCTTCCTGGTCTACACCTTTCACTTCAATTGATGTTACTTTGTTCTGCCGGAGGGAACCAAGGCACCACATGATTTGAAAAAAAGCCATGGCAGCGTGCTCGTAAACCTGTTCGCGGGAATCACCCCTGACTTCGAAACCAGTATCAGCAGTATGTTCAATAGTACGATACAATCCGGTTGTCATAATGGTGGATTCCAATGACGATAAAAGGTTCAGGCGCTGCCTACTATATCGCCATAGGTGGTTATATCAATACCAAACCTCTGGGCCGCAACTTTCCATTTCTGGGAATCCGGAGTATGGAAAATAACATCATCTTCGCCTGGAAGGGTTAACCAGCCGTTATCCGTCAATTCATTTTCAAGCTGCCCCGGGCCCCATCCGGCATAGCCCAGCAGAAAAAGATAACTGCTGGGACCTATGTTAATGGCAATATCCTGCAGTATTTTCGGGTCACTGGACAGGCAGACGGTAGCACTTACCTGCAACTGGCTTTCAGCCTGATAGTCAGCCGTGTACAGAATAAAACCGGATCCCATTTCTACCGGCCCCCCTACGTAAACCGGGGGCAGTTCAAAATCCGGCACAGGTATATCGGCACTTTTTAAAATCTCATCAAGCCTGACATCCGAGAGCGGGTTGTTTACCACCAGGCCTATGGCTCCTTCCTGGGTGTGTCCGCACATATAAATGAGTTTTTCCCGAAAACGCGGATCAGGCATCTTTGCGGTTGATATAAGAAAATTTCCCTGTAAGCTTTCCATATTGTTTCTTTCTCTTTAATATATCCCAAAAAGTGCAGAATTTATCTTAACCTACAGTCAAAAAATATGCTTTTTAGATTTTTCATGCTATAAACGGAACTTTCCTCCACGCTACCATGCTCCCGTCAAATTGCAAAGCTGCGGAACAATTTCATGTACGTACTCAAATTAAATATGATTGTTGAATGGCAAAAAATTTAATATATATAACATTATACATTCATTAGAAATTTACAAACCACCATTATGAATACATGCAGTTTATGCATGGTCACCTCCTAAAAAAATGTCTAATACCATCAGCCAGCAGATAGACTGTGTAATTGAGTCCGACCATCATGATCCCTTTGTGGTTTTGGGGCTTCACTTTATAGACCAGGAACCTCAGGCCGCACTGGTAAGAACCTTTCAACCTCATGCCGAGTCAGTACAGATTGTTGTAAACGGCGAAAAACGATACATGTATAAAATGCGGCAGGAGGGTTTATTTGAAATAGTGCTGCCTGAATTCTCCGAGCCGTTTCCGTACCATTTTGAGATTCAGTACTACGATAAAACAGTCTATACCGCTGCAGATCCCTATTGCTTTCTGCCACAACTTGGTGAAATAGACCGTTACCTTTTCAACAGCGGCACTCATTACAGGCTTTACAATAAACTGGGCGCCCATAGAACAAGCATAAATGACATTGACGGCACCCTGTTCAGAGTTTGGGCTCCTGCAGCCCGCAGGGTCAGCGTTATAGGCAATTTCAACTCCTGGGACGGCAGGCTGCATCAGATGCGCAGTATTGAGAATTCAGGTATCTGGGAAATATTCATTCCGGGAATAACAGAGAATGAACTCTACAAGTACGAGATAAGGACCCAGTATAAAGATTTGTTGATCAAATCAGACCCCTTTCAGTTTTTTGGTGAACTCCGCCCCAGGACCGCTTCCAAGGTTTTCTCCCTAGATAATTACTCATGGAATGACAGCAGGTGGCTGGAAAAAAGGAAAAGCTCAAAACCCTATGACAAACCTATCGCAATCTATGAAGTTCACCTTGGTTCCTGGCGCCGTGACCCGGGAGACCCCGCGAGATTTCTGACCTACAGAGAAGTTGCTGATACGCTTGTGCCGTATGTTAAGGAAATGGGATTTACCCACATCGAACTAATGCCTGTCATGGAGCATCCCCTGGACGAATCCTGGGGTTATCAGGTGACTGCCTACTACAGCGTTACCAGTAGGTATGGCACCCCAGATGAATTCATGTACCTGGTTGATCTCTGCCACCAGAATGATATCGCCGTCATCCTCGACTGGGTGCCGGCACATTTCCCTTCAGATGCTCACAGCCTGGCCCGTTTTGACGGTACAGCCCTATATGAACACGAAGATCCGCGCCAGGGTGCCCATCCTGAATGGGGCACAATGATTTTCAACTACGGTCGCAAAGAGGTCAGCAACTTTCTCATTGCCAACGCCCTATTCTGGTTTGACAAATATCATATTGACGGTTTGCGGGTCGATGCAGTTGCCTCCATGCTGTATCTTGATTATTCCCGCCAGGAGGGAGAATGGGTGCCAAACTGTTATGGCGGCAAAGAGAATATTGACGCCATTGAATTTCTGCGACACCTTAACAGCATCATCTATGATCATTATCCCAACGTCATGATGATAGCGGAAGAGTCAACAAGTTTTTTCGGCGTCTCAAAACCGGCGGATGTCGGCGGCCTGGGATTCGGCTTTAAATGGAACATGGGCTGGATGAATGATACCCTGAACTATATAAGTAAGGACCCCCTCTACCGTAAATATCACCATAACGCCCTCACCTTCTCACTTTATTATGCCTTTACCGAAAACTTCATTCTCTCCATTTCCCATGATGAAGTGGTGCATGGCAAACGGTCTTTACTGGCAAAAATGCCTGGAGATCTTTGGCAGCAGTTTGCCAACCTCCGTGTCTTCCTACTCCTGCAATGGTGTCACCCCGGCAAAAAACTGATTTTCATGGGCAGCGAATTTGGCCAATGGTCAGAGTGGTACTGCAAAACAAGCCTTGACTGGCATTTACCTGAACATGAGGATCTTCATAAACAGCTGCAGGAATTCGTCCGGGCCCTGAACCGGATTTACCTTACCAACCCTTCCTTCTGGGAGGTTGATTTTTCTTATGACGGTTTCAGATGGCTTGATTTTAACGATGTGGACAATTCAGTCATCGGTTTTGCCCGTTTTGGTTTTGATCATCACGATCATGTGGTCTGCGTTTTCAACTTCACCCCTCAGGTCATATCCAACTATAAGATGGGTGTACCGGAAAATGTCTCTTATCAGGAAATTTTTAATTCTGATTATCATTCCTATGGCGGTAGCAACGTCCTGAACATTAATCAACTGGATGCTGTCCATGAACCTTTTGGTTTTGCATCTCAACATGTTACCTTGAATCTACCGCCTCTTGGCGGGATAATACTAAAGCCGGTCAGCAGGTGAACCGGTTGGAAACCCTATAACCATGTTATCTAAAAGACAGGAGCGAGAGCATGTCTTCAGTTGATGAAATACTGCCAGCCGGTGACAAGATGAAAAAGACACTGTGCTGGATCAGTGATATGTTTAAAACCCATCCTGATAAAAGCAGGCAGCAGATTATCAGCGAAGCTGAAATACGGTTTGATCTTTCCCCAAAGGAGTGTGATTTTGTTGACCGCAAACTCCGGGATGAAGTCAGTGATTGTGAATAATTATGACTGTATTTAAGCTTTGCTGAATTCTCAAACGTTCTGTCCCATAAAATCTTCTCTTGGCCCTCGTGGCTTTGCAAATCTTCCCTGGTTTTTTCCTTTGTTATCTGGTATATAGAGTTATGCTCTTTCTTCTTGAGCGCAGTATTATTTTCTGCCAGCTTAAAGCGGAGGTGTTTATATACTTTCCCGGTTCCCTTCAGCTGATTTACTAATCTGCTCCACTCGTATTGCAAGAGGTTCTTTATGGAAGAAGATCTGTTGCAAGCCCTGATCAAGGTCGAATCTGAAATCCAGCACTCCCTCGAATCCGAACGAAAAAAAGCTGCGGAATGGCTTGAGTCCGTCCGTGTGTCTCTTAGCCGGGAGCTTGAGACAAAAAAAAGGCAGTTGGATGATGAGTATACCCTTTCACTTGAGAAAACGTGCAATGAATGCGAGTTAAAAGCAAAACATGAGATTGATATTGCAAACCAGGTTGCAGAGAACCTACAGAATCTTTCTGACGAAATCCTGCAGAATGAGGTAAAGGAATTTCTCCAGCAAATCCTGCCTCAGGATAAAGGGTGAAAAAACAGTGATCGTCAAGATGTCGAAAGTTGAAATCGCTGGTCCCCGTAATCTTCTGGGGGAAACACTCTCAATTGTGCGACAGAAGGGTGATCTTCATATTGAGCCCTCTACTGTCGGTTTTGTTGAAGACATACACAAACGCAAGGTCCATTCTTTACTGCCCGACGAAAAAACCCTTTTTGAAAAAATTTTTCTCGAAGAGCTTGAGGCCAAACTGCACAATCTTTTTGCCTGTCTGCCTGCTGAGACAATTCGTGACAGCTTTCTTTCCCCCCGTCCAATTATTGAAACCGTCAGCAAAACCCTGGACAAACATCTGGCAATGTGCCTCAAACTCTGCGAGCAGCGAAATGCAGTACAACAAGACCTTATAGAGTTGAGT
>JAFDBU010000221.1 GCA_019313095.1 Deltaproteobacteria bacterium
GCCAAGAAATGCATCACCAAGATCAACCGCCATGATTTTATCCCTCTGCTCGGTAAACTAGGAATAGATGTGGCATTAAGTCCCAGGGAGGTTGCGGCAGATTTGATCCTGCGGTATGTCCGAAGAGGCTCAATTGTCTCTGTAACCACAATTCTTGGAAGTGATGCCGAGGTCATTGAACTGAAAGTGCCGGATAGGCCAAAGTTTAAAGATGCACCGTTAAAGTCACTCTACTTTCCCAAAGGTGCCATTGTGGGCTCCATAGTTAGGAATAAGCAGGTATTTATTCCTTCAGGCGAAACCACTCTGCAGCCTGATGACAACCTGATCATTTTCTTTACCAAAGAAGCAATACACCATGTTGAGGCTTTCTTTGAACATTAATGATCTATTGGTAATAGGCTGCCTGGTGGACCTACTGTTTCTGATGCCAATTTCTCACTTTTGCTTGCTGCTGAAAAATTAAAGGATACAACACGATCGTCGGGTGATATATGCGTACGGGCGGTGTACTAAATATTCTGGGAAAACTGCTTCTGTTGCTTTCCATTTTTCTGCTGACTCCCATTCCGTTCAGTTACTATTATGATGACGGCATGATGACAGTCTTTCTGGTGAGCGCTATTCTGGGAGTAATGCTTGGGGGCGGCCTGGTGTGCTCTTTTCAGCCTGAAGAAGAGCTCGGCTATCGGGATGGGTTTGCCGTAGTCGTCTTCAGCTGGCTGGGGATGGCCCTGCTAGGTGCCCTGCCGTATTACTTTTCAGGGGTGATGGATTCCTTTGTGGATTGCATATTTGAATCCATGTCCGGTTTTACCACGACGGGCTCAACCATTCTGGCTCAAGTGGAAATTCTGCCTAAAAGCGTTTTATTTTGGCGGGCTCTGACCCATTGGTTTGGCGGTATGGGCATAATTGTCCTCACCCTGGCCATCCTGCCGCTGTTAGGAATAGGAGGCATGCAGCTTTTTCAGGCTGAAATGCCCGGTCCAACAAAAGACAGGCTGGCGCCCAGGATTCAGGATACAGCCCGGATTCTGTGGTCCGTTTATGTCCTCTTTACGCTGACGGAGATACTCCTTCTCATGCTGGGCGGTGTCAGCTTTTTTGATGCTGTCTGTCATGCTTTTGCGACCCTGGCAACCGGCGGGTTCTCGACCCATACTGCAAGTGTCGGCTTTTTTGATTCAGCATATATCGAATCTGTTGTCATATTCTTCATGTTTGTGGCAGGTGTCAACTTCTCCCTGCATTACCATGGCCTGCGCGGTCGCATGTCATCATACTGGCAGAACGAGGAATTTCGTTTTTATGTATTTCTTACAGCTTTTGCAGTGGTCACTATTATCATTGCCAATCTCATCTATGGCACCTATGACAGCTTTAGCCAAACCGTGCGCACCGGATTTTTTCAGGTCACTTCCATTTTGACGACCACAGGTTTTGGGACAGCAGATTTTGACAGTTGGCCGCCCGTCTGTAAGATCCTCCTAGTCTCACTCATGTTTGTAGGCGGTTGCGCAGGGTCTACGGGTGGCGGCATCAAGCATGTCCGGCTCCTGCTCTTTTTCAAGTATGCCCGGCTGCAGCTCAGGAACCTGATACACCCACAGGCAGTGGGAACCATTAAGCTGGGCAAGGTGAAAGTGCCACGCGAGGTACTTATATCTATTCTGGGATTTTTTGCCCTATATGTTGCGTTTTTTTTCCTCGCCACACTGGTTGTCACTGCTCTCGGGGTTGATATTGTCACCGGTTCCACAGCCGTTGTGGCAACTTTGAACAACATTGGACCTGGTTTGCATCTGGTAGGTCCGGTCCAGCATTACGGTCATCTGCCGCCCCTGGCCAAAGTAGTGCTCACAACCTGCATGCTCGCAGGCAGGCTGGAGCTTTATACAGTTGTTGTTTTGTTAACACCTGATTACTGGGCCATGGCAAAAAAGCCCGTTCTGCGCTGGAAACAGGGAACAAAAGCATCAACTCCAAAGTAATATTTTATGGGCACCATATTCTATAAGGATAATGAATACGATATACTGGTGATCGGCGGCGGTCATGCAGGATGCGAAGCCGCTTTGGCTGCAGCCCGCATGGGGTGCAGGGTCGCTGTTGCCATCATCAATGCTGATACCATCGGTGCCATGTCATGCAACCCGGCAGTCGGCGGACTGGCAAAGGGGCATCTTGTCAAGGAAATCGACGCGCTTGGCGGCGAGATGGCCAAAAACATCGATGCCACCGCCATCCAGTTCAGGCGGCTTAACACCAGCAAAGGCCCCGCGGTCTGGTCATCCAGGGCCCAGGCGGATCGTCTGCGCTACCGCCTGCGCATGAAATCAGTGCTTGAGCAGCAGGAAAATCTGGATATAAAACAGACTGTAATTGACCGGCTGCTGGTGGAAAACGGCTGCATCACCGGAGCGGTAACCTCCCTTGATGAAACCCTTATCCTTCGTGCCGTAGTCATTGCCACCGGGACGTTTTTAAACGGTCTTATTCATATCGGTCTGAAGAATTTCCCGGCCGGCCGTATGGGAGATCCGCCCTCGACTAAACTTTCCCACTGGTTCCGCCAGACAGGCTTTACCATGGGCAGGATGAAGACCGGCACACCGCCGAGACTTGACAGCCGCACCATTGATTTTTCCGGACTGGAACCGCAGTATGGCGATAATCCCCCGCAGTATTTCTCCTTTGCCAATGCCGATGCTCCGATAATATTGAAACCTGAACTTAAGCAGTTCCCCTGTCATGTCACCTATACAAACAGCCGGACCCATGTGATCATCAGGGGCTCAATTGACCGCTCCCCGATGTACGCAGGTATAATTGAAGGCGTTGGAGCCCGCTATTGTCCTTCCATTGAAGACAAGGTTATGCGTTTTCCTGACAAGGATAGGCACCAGATCTTTCTGGAACCGGAAGGCGTTGATACTGTTGAGGTGTATCCTAACGGTGTGCCGACCAGCCTGCCTCTTGACACACAGATGGCCATGCTGCGCTCCATAAAAGGTCTTGAGCATGTCCAGATGATCCGCCCTGGTTATGCCATTGAATATGATTATGTAGATCCCCTGGAGCTGCAGCCTTCACTGCAGACCAAAAGGGTGCAGGGACTTTTTCTGGCCGGGCAGATCAACGGCACATCCGGTTACGAGGAGGCCGGGGCCCAGGGACTGCTGGCAGGCATTAATGCTGTGCAATATGTCCGCAGGGAAGATCCTCTGATACTTGACCGTTCGCAGGCCTACTCAGGTGTACTGATAGACGATCTGATCACGCTCGGTACCAAGGAGCCTTACCGCCTTTTTACCTCCAGGGCCGAATACAGACTGCTGCTGCGGGAAGACAATGCCGACCTGCGACTCAGGGACATCGGCTATAGGCTGGGACTGGTTGATTCTGAAACCTATCGGACCTTCACTGCCAAACGTGCGGCCATTAATGACTGTATGCAAAAGCTTGCCAAAACTATGGTCAAACCCGGGCCGCAGGTCAACTCTGTTCTTGAGAGACTGGGTTCAGTGCCTTTGCGCCAGACATGCAGCCTGCAGGACCTCCTGCGGCGCCCGGAAATAACTTTTGAAGATCTGGCACCGTTTTTAGATATTGATAATGAACTTGCGCCTGGGGTCAAGCGGGAAGTCCAACTCCAGATAAAGTATCAGGGCTACATTGACAGGCAGAGTGAGCAGGTGAGTCGCTTCAGAAAGCTGGAATCCGTGCGTTTGCCGGAGGATATGGTCTATAAAGGGCTTGCCGGGCTTTCCAATGAGGTAGTAGAAAAGCTCTCAAAGGTACAACCTCTTTCCCTTGGACAGGCCTCACGCATTTCAGGGATCACTCCTGCTGCGATCTCAGTACTGCAGATCCATCTGCGCAAGCAGGGGCATATTTGAAATAAATTACCTATTAAAGGGGCAGAGATAAATTAGAACATAACCCTCAGTGTCATTTCGAACGAATGAAAGAAAACCAAGTATGGCCAGAGGACTCTCTCGAAAAAGATCTCTCCGGCCAGAAGTGTGATCGAGATGAGCGGAACTGAGGAGAGCCTGATAAGCTTCCGGGCCAGAAAGAAACAGTTTATCAAGCTTAATTATTAGCTTGAAGTATTTTAAGCTTCAGGCACTTTAGATAACCTTAACTTCAAACACTTATTCATGCTGACCTACCCACAAATAGACCCGGTTATCTTCTCCATCGGCCCCCTGCAGGTCCGCTGGTATGGACTAATGTATGTCCTGGGATTTGGAGCCACCCTGTTGCTGGTGAAACACCAGATAAGGAAATTCGGTTTCAGGGAGCTTGATCTTCATTTTGAAAATCTCAATCTGGTATTGATTATTTCCCTGGTTCTCGGTGGTAGATTAGGATATGTGCTCTTTTACAATCTGCCTTACTATCTGCAGCATCCGGCAGAAATAGTGGCAACCTGGCAGGGGGGCATGTCTTTTCATGGGGGTATGCTGGGTTTGATTATCGGTGCTGTCATCTTCTGCAGGAAGAAAAAACTGGATTTTTGGCGCACGGCTGATTTTTACGTGGTTACCATACCCATTGGCCTGGGGCTGGGTCGCGTCGGCAACTTTATTAACGGTGAACTTTACGGCAGGGTGACCGATGTGGCGTGGGGCATGGTTTTTCCCGGTGGCGGCCCGTTGCCGCGCCATCCTTCCCAGTTGTATGAAAGTTTTCTTGAAGGGCTGCTTCTTTTTCTCATCCTCTGGGTGTTAAAAGAAAAGCAGCAGAGGACACCCTGGGCCCTGCCTCAAGGCTCTATGGTGGCAATATTTCTGATTTTTTACGGGGTTTTTCGTATCGGGGTTGAATTTTTCCGGGAACCGGATGCCCATCTCGGCTTTATTGCTTTGGGGGTGACCATGGGGCAGTTGCTCAGCAGCCTAATGATAGTGGCCGGAATAGTCCTTTTTCTGATCAGAAAAAAACAGGCACAGTGAAAGCTTTAAGGATTCAACATCCTATTACACCTCCCATCCCTTACCCTTCATCCAGGCCTAGTTTCTTAAGCTTGCGCCATAGAGATACGCGGTCAATTCCCAGGTATTTTGCTGCCTCGGTTTTGTTTTCCCCAACTTCTTTTAAGACCCATTGGATATAAGATTTTTCCATTTCTTCCAATGAGGGATATTTGCCTTCTTTTTTTCTGAAGGTCTGTAACGCTGCCCCACGCAAGTCATCCGGGAGATGGACTTTTTCAATGGTCTTGCCCCGGGTCAGGGCAACTCCTCGTTCTATTATATTCTCCAATTCTCTGACATTTCCTGGAAAATCGTAATGTGAGAGAATTTCAAAGGCCTCTTCACTGATCTCTGATACATCTTTTCCCATGAGCCTGCTGTATTTTCTTAGAAAATAGAAGGCCAGGATCGGAATATCGTCCTTACGTGCCGAAAGAGGCGGGATTTCAATGGAAATAACATTTATCCTGAAATAAAGGTCCTGGCGGAAATGACCGAGTTTCACCTCTTTTTGTAAATCGCGGTTTGTGGCACAGACAAAACGCACATCAACCTTTAGCGGTTTCACCCCCCCTAGGCGTATCAGCTCCTTTTCCTGGATAACCCGCAAGAGCTTGACCTGCATCGGCAAGGGCATTTCGGCAATTTCATCAAGGAACAGCGTGCCGGTATCAGCCATTTCCACAAGACCCTTTTTCTCGGTTTCCGCTCCGGTAAAAGCCCCCTTTTCATGACCGAAAAGTTCATTGGCCAGGAGTTCTTCGGTAAAGGCTCCGCAATTGAGCGACAGCATAGGGCCGTCTTTTCGTGAGCTGTTACGGTGGATAAGGTTTGCAAATAATTCCTTTCCTGTACCAGACTCACCGCTGATAACAATATTGGTGTTCGTGGCCGCCACCTGTTTCACCATAGCCAGGATTTTTTTCATGAGAGGATTGGTGGTAATGATCTGAGGCTTTTCCTCGAATTGTTCCAGCTGCACCTTAAGCTTGATATTTTCTTTCTTGAGTTCTTTTTTCTCTAGGGCCTCCATGACCACCTTTCTGACCTCATCAAGCTTGAAAGGTTTGGCAATATAATGATAGGCCCCTGCCTTCATGGCGCTGATGGCAGAATCAAGCGTGGCATAGCCGGTAATCATGATAACTTCAGTTTCCGGATGCAGTTCCTGTGACCGAGTGAGAATCTGCATGCCGTCCACCTTTTCCATCTTGAGGTCCGTCAGGATAAGGTCAAACTCCTGCTCCTCAAGAAGGCTTAAGGCCCGGGGACCACTCTGGGTTCCTGTTACTTCATAATTTTCTTTTTTTAATATGTAGACCAGGTTGTTGAGTGCGACTTTTTCATCATCAACAACAAGAATCCTGGCTTGATGGCTCATGCTGTTTCTCCTATTTCCGCTGATATGTCCGGCAGCCAGATAATAAATGTTGTTCCTTGTCCAGTTCTGGATTCAACCCTGATTGTGCCGCCATGCATCTCAATAATATCATGGACGATGAAAAGACCGAGTCCCGAACCATGGCCGACATCCTTGGTTGTGAAAAACGGATCAAAAATCTTGTCGCGGATTCCTTCGGGTATGCCCGGGCCATTGTCCTCTATCAGTATTTCAATTTCCCTGCGGCCCTTATCTTTTTTGACTATTTCCCGGCATGATATCCAGACCCTGCCGTTTTGACCAATAACATCAAGCCCATTTTTCAGCAGGTTCAGGAAAACCTGCTGCATGCGCTGCTTGTCTACCGTGATCTGCAGTTTTTCAGGGATATCCAGGTTAATCTGCACATTACTGGATATCTGTCCACGCAGTAAAGTAATTGTCTTTTCAACAAGCTCCTTCAGTGAAAGTTCCTGCCAGGCAAACTCGGATATCCTGGAAAATTCCAGCAGGGTGCGGACAATATCTCTGGCCCTGTCTGACTGTTCCAGTATCTGGTTAATAAGGTCTTTTTTGAAGTCTTTATCAAGCTCGTCGAGGTCCTCGGCCAGTATCTGGGCTGAGGATGAAACGTTCGACAGGGGATTGTTCAGTTCGTGAGCTACGCCGGATAGCAGAGTTCCAAGGGAGGCGAGTTTTTCCGACTGCACAAGCTGGCGCTGATGCATTCTCAATTCTCTGGTCATGCGGTTGAAGGCCTGCAAAAGGGACTTTATTTCCTCGTCTTTGACGCCTATCGGGGCAAGCATGAAATCCCCCCGGGAAATTTTCTTTGTATGGTCTTCCAGAATTTTAAATGACTTTACTATATCCCGACCCAATAGAGTGGCAAAAAACATCCCAAAAACAATAAAAAGAATCACTGAGAAAATAAGTATATATCCTGTAGTGCCGAGAAGCC
>JAFDBU010000222.1 GCA_019313095.1 Deltaproteobacteria bacterium
AGTCATCAATGCTGACACGAGAAGCGACCCTACTGAAACGAAACCCGAAAAATAGACAACTCCGATAAAAAGGAAAAGACTGATCAACACCGCCACCGGCTCGAGAACAATAAAAACCCCGAGTGCGGTTGCAACCCCCTTGCCGCCCTTAAATTTCAAATAAACCGGGTAAAGGTGCCCGAGAAATGCTGCCCCGCCACAGAGTGAAACAGCAAGGTCCAAATCCTGGGCTGAAACCGGTATGCCTGAATGAACAAAATACCAGTACACTGCCAGCATGGGAATTACCGCCTTGAGAACATCTCCCAAAAGCGTAAATGGACCGAGTTTCTTACCAAGAAGACGTGTAACATTTGTGGCACCTATATTGCCGCTGCCCGCCTTGCGGATATCGCCACCGCCGGTTGCCCTGGCAAGCAGAAAACCGGTTGGGATAGAACCGATCAGGTATGAAATAACGATAAACAGATAGAGCTTCATATATGATTTAATGATAAATTATTTTAAGTATTTACTATTCTATCCTGTGAGACCTTCAGTGCCGGTTAGTCAGCCACTATAATCACCACACAAGCCGGGTGCTTTTATGGAGCGATTAAATCATAACCTATGGCAGCCATGCTACGTTTTATTTTTTTTAAAAACAGGTTCCAGGCCGCTCATTTCAGCATAGGAGCCGATCAGATCCTGAAATTTTCTCACATACGGACAATCCCATATTGCCAGTACCTTACTGCGGGCCATGTAAACCGGAATCAATGCTCCATCGCTGCGCTTTGCAGTATCAGCGGTTTTCTCGAGAACATAGGCAAAAATCTGCGGCTTTCTGCACACTGCCGGACGTTTCACATAAACCAGACATTTTTGGGTTTCCGGCGACAAGTGGGGACAGACTGATCCTTCCGGCAATACGAGGCTCCAGCCGTTTTTCCAGTGATACAGAGCCATCTGATGCTCATAAAAGGGCGCCTGCTGTATCTGCAGAGAGGGTTCGGATTGGGACATCACGGCACAGCTTTGTTCCGTATCTATTCTTGCAACAGAGAAAAGATCTATCTCGTTTTCCGCCAGCGGGATCTCAAAAAACTTCTGCTTCATTCTGCCTTTATAGCCGGCTGCCTCATCAAATTCACTGTTCGGTCCTGTGCAGCAGAGGACACAGCCACATGGTTCACATAACAAACTGTTTATCGGCTCCAGTTCCTGGCTGAGAATCTGCTGTTTTATCCAGAGTTCAAGGGCCTGACGCTTGACAACAGGTTCCTGTTTTTCATTTACTATGAACGGCAGGCTTACCGAGAGTTTCTTCTTGCCTTTCAGCACCTCAAATTCCTGCAGAAAGACTTCATAAGGCCGTAACATCTGTTGCGGATCCACATATTCAACACCTTCAAGTTCAACAGATTTCGTTAAGCGGCTTACTACCTCCTCAATTGATGCAAAAGGACCTGTCAAGTACAAAAACTGCACCATATTCACTAAAGGGAGAACCGGTTTTTTCAATCGTTCCAGGCCCGGTGCAAAAATTGAGTCTTTTGCGTTATTCATATCCATTTCCATGCCATAGGGTTTATCTTCGTTCAAAACTGCAACCATACTCCATAAGAAATATGAACACAATAATGGGCCGCTATTCTATGCATGAGAGAATATCTGATACAATTTATCCTTTTTTGTTGGAATATGACCTTGATAATTATTATTGTTTATTAATTATAAAGAATAAAAACCACTTTAAACGAGTAACAGAATGGCTATAAAGAAAATAATCACGTATCCGAACCCTGTATTACGCAAAAAGGTAGAACCTGTCACAACCTTTGATGAATCTTTACAGGAGTTGGCCCAGGATCTTATTGAAACCATGTACGCTGCCCCGGGGGCAGGCCTGGCTGCCAATCAGATAGGTGTAAGCCTGAGCATAGTCGTGATTAATGACTCTAAAGGCGAGGATGAAAAAAAACCGCTGGTCCTGGTCAACCCTGAAATCATTGAAAAGGGAGAACGCCAGGTTGATGAGGAAGGCTGCCTGAGCGTTATTGATCTTACCGCCAAAGTTGAGCGATACAGAAAACTTCTCGTGAGAGCCCAGGATCTGTATGGCAAGACCTGTGAATTTCCTGCTGAAGATTTTTTCGCCCGTGTTATACAGCATGAACTTGATCATTTAAACGGTATTCTCTTTATTGACCGGCTCAGTCCCCTGAAGAGAACCCTTTATAAGAAGCGCCTTAAAAAGATACTGCAAGCTCAGGAGGAAGGTGCCTTATAATATGGCGGCCATAAACCGTATAGTTTTCATGGGCACCCCGGAATTTGCCGTGCCTTCATTAAAAGCCCTACTGGCACAAGATGAAAACATTGTCTGCGTCGTTACCCAACCTGACCGACCGAGTGGCAGAGGCAGAAAAGTCCTGCCGCCGCCTATAAAAGAGCTTGCCAAAGCAGCAGACATCCCGATTCTGCAGCCTGAACGCATAAAAGGCAATGATTTTCCCTCCATCCTGAAAAAATATGAGCCGGATCTGATAGTTCTCATCGCCTACGGCAAAATTCTGCCCTCAGACATAATCAATCTGGCCCCTTTGGGAACCATAAACGTGCATGGTTCCCTCCTGCCCAAATACAGGGGTGCAGCACCCATACAGTGGGCCCTTATTAACAATGAAACTGAAACCGGCATCACCATAATGCGGATGGACGAAGGTATTGATACCGGCGATATCCTGTTACAAGAAAAGATATTGATTGAACCGGCAGACACTACTGGAAGCATGTCAGTCAAACTGGCGGAACTCGGTGGAGAAGCCCTTGTGAAGGCACTTGATCTGCTGCGCCTGGATAAACTCATACCGATCAAACAGGATAACTCACTGGCAACTTTGGCGCCGATGCTCAAAAAAGAAAACGGCCTGATTGACTGGGCCCAATCCGCAGAGCAGATCAGCTGTTTGATACGAGGCCTGGATCCGTGGCCATCGGCCTATACAATCTTATGGGGCAAGAGGCTGCGGTTATTTTCACCGCAGGCGGTTGTAAACAGTTCCTGCCAGAATACTTTTACCGGATCTGGAGTTGTATGCCGGGCAGACCGGAGCGGACTCCTTGTGACTACCGGGGATGGCTGTTTGCTGATCAAAGAAATCCAGGCTGAAGGGGGCAGGCGCATGAAAGTTGATGCCTTTGTCAGCGGCAATCCCGTTCAGCCCGGCACCTTGTTGGGGCAATGAAAAAACAAAAGGCAAGGATCCTTTTCTGGGGTTCATTCCTGCTGCTGGTTTTTTCCGGCCTGATCCTGCATGTCTTCTGGGGTGAAACCTTGCTGAGCCAGGCTCTCTTTCATCTTGAGGATGTCATGACAAACAGCATAAAGATCAGGGAGACCATCCTGTCCTTTGGCTTTCTGGCGCCGCTCATATTCATGGTGCTGCAGGTACTCCAGGTCCTCTTTGCCCCTGTTCCGGGCGAGGCCACCGGCATTCTCGGAGGCTATCTCTTCGGGGTCTGGCCCAGTTTTCTATACTCCAGCCTTGCCCTGGCAGTCGGCTCGGCCCTTGCTTTTGCCATTGGTCATTTTTTTTCAGACGCATTTCGGGACCGTTTTTCCA
>JAFDBU010000223.1 GCA_019313095.1 Deltaproteobacteria bacterium
GTCCAGCTTCTTATAAAAGACAGGCCAAGGCGGCAGGAAGCAGACCGACGCGCCTATCTGCTTCTGGGCAACATGTTCGGCATCCATGGCAGCGAAAGAGAGATCATATCCAGGGTAAACAGCTACTCCCAAACTGCTGATTCCGTGATCCGTTATTTGAACAACAAGGTCCTTTCCCGCTACTCGCCATTCATCGAGATTACAAATGAAATTGACATCGCCAGCTCCCCTGTGGACCTGCTGTTGATCATGTTCGATAACCGGTATCATAAAAAAGCCCGCTTTGAAGCCAAAAGAAAACTTATTCTCATGAGTCTTGCCGGCTCCATTGACCAGTGGGAACGGGAAACAGATATTGAAAACAAGTTTGCAGAATTTCTTCACTTTTTGAACAAGTATGTCTGGAGCCCTGATATCAAGATAGGCGAGCTGAATCTTTTTTACCTTCTGAGTCACCATGAGCCGGAAAGATTTTCCTGTACTGATGTGAAAGTTTTAAACGAGGCCGAGGCAGGAAAAATCACACCACAGCAAGGACAAAAGCTGACCCTTATCAAGCGCCGGCGTTTCCGGACCGACAGTTATGAGGTTCCCATCTATGTAAGTGTGCGCAAAAAGGCCCCGGAGGCAAAAGTCCTGAAGCTGATACGCAAGGGTGAAGAAAACCCTGCTGTTGCTGTTGATGATGAGCTGGGTCTTCTGGGTGTTCTGGATACTGCAGCAGAGGTTAAGCAATTTCAAAAACATTTGACTGAAAGTGCCATCAAGGCAAAATCATTCATGAGTCTTGAAGATATTAGCGACACCCTTGATGGAAGCAACTGTCACGCCAGTTCAAACATCGGCAGCAGCGCCTCCACCCCGATGATGAAATTTTTTGCGCGTATGGGCGGTATGCGCGTTGAGTTTATCGTGCACACCAACAAAACATACCTTGATTACATTTACAAAAAGGATGTTTCCCACGACGAATACGAAGTAAAAAGAATTTTTGACTCAGGAGTGGCTGACCTGCTTTTTCCCAAGGAGATATATCACCTTGACATGACCATGGCCCGCAATGAACTCATCCGATGGTTCCGACAGAGAATTGAAAGCTTCTAGAAAAGTTTTTTCCAGATGGAAACAAGCATCTTTTCATCCTTGCAGGCTTCTTTGCTGAGCGTTTGTATCTCCGGGCTCTTGCTATCTGCAAGAAATTTCAGGCCCACATTAAACTGTTTTATGTCTGGCTCATGGTCCCTGTCAAACCAGACCGGGGTGGCGGGCACAGTTATAATTTTTTCAGAGGAATCACGAAGTTCAAACTCCAACTGGAGCACGAAGTCAGGATTGTCATTACAGGTATAGAAGAGATGCTTCTCCCCCATCATGATTGCGGGAACACTCAGTGCCGCTCCAAGGGGTGAGAAATTAGTGATACGGCCGCCGACGGGATCTCCAATTCTGGTTTTTCCCTTGTTGTCAAAGAGATAAACCTTAACCCGAAGCTCAACGGAAATTCGTTTGGCAAGACGCATATTACTTGTCATAGCAGTTCTTAAACATTTTATCGCCCATAAACATCATCGGACCGGACTATATCGTCTTCTCCCAGATAGCTGCCGTTCTGGACCTCGATAAGCTCAAGGGGAATGACACCGTCATTTTCGAGCCTGTGGTTCTGGCCGGCAGAAATATAGGTCGATTCATTTTCATGCACAAGAAAGGCTTTGTCACCGCAGGTCACTTTTGCTGTCCCTTTGACCACTATCCAATGCTCTGAGCGATGATGGTGCATCTGCAGTGAAAGCTTTGCACCCGGATTGACAGTTATGCGCTTGATCTTGTACCGTGGCTGCTCTTCCAACACGGTATAACTCCCCCAAGGGCGGTAGACGGTCCTGTGCAGCCGGTATTCCTCTTTTTTCTCCGCCTTGATGCGGTTTACAATCTTCTTGACGTCCTGGGCCTTGGCAAGAGGAGCCACCAGTATGGCATCAGCCGTTTCCACCACCAGGGTATCTACCAGACCGACACCTGCCACCAGCCTGTTTTCAGCACGAATAAGGCTGTTGTGGACATCTTCTAAAATAACATCGCCGTGTACCACATTGCCATCAGGATCTTTAGCAGAAACATCCCAGAGTGCCCGCCATGAGCCGATATCGTTCCATTTCATATCAACGGGCACAACTGCCACCCGTTCAGACTTCTCCATTAATAAATAGTCTATTGATTCACAGGCACAGGCCGCCATACTCATGTGATCAAGCCGGAAAAAAGGCTCATCCACCTCTCCCTTTTCTACAGAATCTTCCATGGATGAGCAGGTCTGCGGTGCATGTTTTTTCACCTCGGTCAAAAAAGTCTTGATCGAAAAGGCAAACATGCCGCTGTTCCAGTAATAATTGCCCTCGGCCAGATAGCGCTCGGCCGTTTTCTTGTCAGGTTTCTCAACAAAGGAGAGAACCTTGTTTCCTTCCCCTTTCTTAATATAGCCGTAACCTGTCTCCGCGCTGTGCGGCGTAATGCCGAATGTTACCAGGTAGCCGTCAGCTGCCAGTTTTTCTGCCTCCTTAATGCCCTGCAGGAAGGCCTCCTGCTTGCTGATCAAATGATCTGCCGGCAGCACCAGCAGAATGGTATCCTCGTCCTGCTTTGCAAGAGCATAGACTGCTGCGGCACAAATGGCAGGCGCTGTATCACGTCCTATCGGCTCAAGAATGATGGATATTGTATCCGCGAGGCCGAGTTCTTCGATCTGGTTCTGGGTCAGAAAACGATGCTCATGCCCCACAACAACGAGTGGCGGCAGCATATCAGGCAGGCTGATAATTCTTTTGATGGTGGCCTGGAGCAGGGAAATATCACCGGTCAGGTTTAAAAGCTGCTTGGGGTAAAGTTCCCTGGACAAAGGCCAAAGCCTCGAACCGGTCCCACCGGCAAGTATTACGGGTTGGATATGTGTCATCTGCAGCCTCCCTGAAATTAATTATTACTTGGATATAGCATGTTTAACCAACTATTTCTAGTGCAGTCCTACCATGTCAATTTCACACCAAAC
>JAFDBU010000224.1 GCA_019313095.1 Deltaproteobacteria bacterium
CCTTCATTGTAGTCATCCACATGGTGCCGCGGGCAGTAAGTGGTGCAGAGTCCGCAGGCGGTGCAGTCTTCAGCATTGATATAGCGGGGACGCAAACGGATATCCGCCTTGAAGTTTCCAGGCTTTCCTTTCAGGGAAAGCAAGTCAGTGTTTGTTAGAATTTCAATATTTGGAGACCGACCGGCCTCAACCAACTTGGGCGCCAGGATTCAGAGCGAACAATCGTTGGTCGGGAAGGTCTTGTCAAGTTGAGCCATGACACCGCCGATGGCAGGTGATTTTTCAACCAGGTAGACGTAGTACCCCAAACTGGTCAGGTCGAGAGCTGCCTGGACTCCAGCGATACCGCCACCGAGGACCATAACTGTTCCTTCCCTGCTCTTTTTTGCTTTAGCCATGATTTTCTCCAATTATACTAGCTGGTTCTATGAAATTATATCGGTCTATTTGTGCCGATCTTATAATCTTTTAATAAAACCTTTTTTACGCTGCCACTTTCCACTCTTTCAGGAATGCAGGCATATGTCCGGCCTCCCTGGGCCCTATGGTAATGGTCCAGTCTGGCAGTTCCTCTTCCAGTTCTCCCTTAATAGTCGCGAGATAGCCGGGTATGATCAGTTCGCGGTGCTTAACCTTGTCTGTAATGCCCGACTTGTTGATGAACTGGGCGATCAGGTCAGCACCAAATTTGCCTGCTGCCCAGGCGGTCAGAACGGAAAGACCTTCTGTGTCTTTAATCAGGAGCCACGACGGGACCTTGCTGCCTTCAATTTCACCTGAAACAATAAAGTAAGTCAGCGAGAAATTGCAGGTGATAAGGACAGGAGAGTTTTCATCAGGTCCATTAATAGGATAGATGTCCTCTTTAACAACCATGGGCCGCTGCGGATCTGTGAAAATATTCAACCGTTCCAGCAGCAGCGGGAAAAGGGTATCACCCTGCAGGTCAGACAAAATAATGATACCGGCGTATTTGGCAATCAGTACTGACGCGATCATGGTTTCCAAGAGCGGATCATCGGTCATCTCACACGGGAAAGCAATGGTCGGGAAACCAAGAGGTTTGAATTTCTTTTTGACTGCAGCCCTGCGTGCCACAATATTGTCTTCAAATGCAGCCTTCATGGTGCGGGCTCCAGTATCAACGACAAGGTCTTTTAAACCGTCACTCAAGAGCTGTTCAGCAATCTCAACGGCGTTGTCAAGATTGGTGCCTCGCACGCCAAGGGGGCATCCAAGCTCCTTGGCCAGGCTTGACATGGCTTCACGATTATTGCTGTCGGCACCGAGAAGCAGCGGTTTCCTGTCACCGCAGAGCTTGGCACCAGCGGATAGTGTATCAGCATTATCACTCATAAGCACAAAGTTGGCATCAGGAGCTTTATCAAGGACTTTCTGAACAAGAGCGGTGAAAGAACCTTCATCGCCTTTCGAGTCCTTAACAGCAATAAGGTCTGCCTTCATGAGAACGCCAACCCTTTCAATACGGATGGAATTGAAACGATCGATCCTGCCGTCCACGTCAGCATCACCCATATCGGTTGTCAGCATTACGCCAAGACCGGTAGGATTCTCAAATCGTTTCTCATGTCTGAACAGACAGGTTTCTCCACCAGCCTTAAAGGTGGCCTCACCGCTGCCAAGCGTAATTGTCCTGATGGGCGGTGCTGACGCTTCACCGATAGTTTCCTTGACCTCATCACTAACATAAGGACATTCGCCGATTTCAATCTGCCCTGCCGCCACTTTCATACCAAATGCCAGGCAGGTCGGTATACCGCATTCACCGCAGTTGGTCTTGGGCAGCATTTTGAGAATCTGTATACCAGTTAATGCCATCTTTTACCCTCCAGTTGTATAAGCAAATATTGAATTAATTTTTGTTAAACAGCAGCTTCCATTTCCAATGCTGGGTGTCCTTTTTCCTTCAGGAACTTGAGGATCTCTTCTTCAGTCTCGCCCTGCTCTTCAGTAGCGATCATATCAAAGAGTTCCGGCATGCCTTCCTCTTTGCAGCGTTCCATCAATTTGTCCTTGATTTCCTCTTTAAGCATTTTGGGAATCCAGACGAGCCTTTTCAGGCCACCTTCTGCCAGGAAGAGTTTTTTGCTGGTTAAAAAGTGTTTACTGACACCCATAAATCCAGGGGTCTGCATACCGCCGCCAGCCATACCGGCCAGGGTGGTGAACTTCATGCCGCTTGGCGTCATACCCATGTAGTCACGGTTTACAACCATGATGCCGTTGCATTGGGGCAGCATGGCTGCAATGGCCTCAAAACAGCCGCAGGCTGTCATGGGATTGTTCATCAGTGAGTAACAGCTTACCTCAGGAACGGCACCTCGTGAGGCCTGGCTGACAAATTTATTTATACCTGTAAAGTAACCGTTCTGGGGATCTGTACATTCTCCTTTCTGAATAGGCTGGTTAGGACCTGTGGGATTGATCTGGTAAGAGGCTTTGCCGTCGAGCCAGTTATAGGCCCCACACATGCCAACCCTTTCCGGAGTAATTACACAGACATGACTTGGGGCAAATGATTGGCACAGGGTACAGGAATAGAATACTTCTTCAGTCTCGTCCGTCATATCCCCAAGCCGTTTATCACGATCCTCGTAGACTTTTTTGGCAAGTTCTACTACTTCGTCAACCTTATCCTGTACGGTGTAGATTTTCACTTGGACCTTATCAAGGATGGCGCCGAATTCCTGGTGCAGTTTACCGTGCAGCACCTTTCCAATATCCTTAAAGGAAAAGCCTTTTTCAACGGCTCCCTTGCCGACCCTGATCCACATGATGTTACGCTGGCCTATATGCATGATGCCCTGAACATAGTTGATCAGGTGATGGAATTGCCTTTCAAGGATAGGTTCGAAGTCAGACTGCATTTCGCGTCCGGCCACTTCGACCAGAATTGCAATGGGCAGATTATGGCCAGCTTCTATATCCTTAATATCTGGACCTTCGATAATAACCTTGCCGTCTTCGACTTCATGAATATCTTTGGATACCAGGACTTCAACGCCCGTGGTGCGGCCGCCGCCCATTTCCATGAAGAGGTCATCCTTCCTGATACGTTCACCCTCAAAAGCCGGACCAAATGAAAGCGGAATATCGATCTTGGTCACCGATACTTTCAGGCCGCGAACCTCAATGGCTTTCTGGACAATTTCTTCATGAGGTACATTGCTTACAACATGTTCGTAAGTGCAGATGCCTGTCGGCAGTACCTCCGGGATATCGTAGTCGGAAATTGTGGGGAAACCCCAGTTGATGGCGCCGGCTGCATTGGCATACCATTCGTCACTTACAGGGCCGAAGGCCATGACAA
>JAFDBU010000225.1 GCA_019313095.1 Deltaproteobacteria bacterium
AATTTCTTGCATCAGACTGTTTTCGAGGTTTTCATGAAAAACTGTCCTGCAGCAGTAAAAATCTCTTGATTTCCTTTAATATTGTATCCTGCTGCCGCACATCATACCATGAAATTTCTTTGTCATTGTTAAACCAGGTAAATTGCCTTTTGGCATAATGCCTGGTATCCCGGGCGAGCATTTCAAGTGTCTGCTCCCAGGTCCACTTGTTGTCCAGGAAATTTATCATATGGCGGTAGCCTATAGACTGCATCGCCTTTAATTCTTTTGCATACCCCATATCAAGGAGCATTTTAACCTCATCAAGCAGCCCCTGCTCTGCCATGAGACATACACGTTTATCTATGCGTTCATACAACTCCTGTCTCGGTCGGGTCAGGCCGATCTTCAGAGTTTGATACTGCGTTGTGTTTTTTTTCTGGTCTGTCAGGTGTCGGGACCAAGGTTTACCTGTGGTATAAAAAATTTCAAGCCCACGTAGCAGTCGCTGGGTGTCATTGGGATGAATACGCTCAGCAGAATCAGGGTCCACTTCCGCCAGTTCACGGTACAGAGTTTCATTTCCCGTCTCCAGTAATCTTTTGCGGAGATCATCCCTGACGGATTCGGTGCAGCTTTTCCCTTCATTATCAACGGCTTCTGCAGCAAGATAATCTTCTGCAAAAAGTCCCTGTAGCAACCCTTTTAAATAGAGACCGGTGCCGCCTACCAGAAGTGGAATATTGTTATGGCTGTTTATTTTCCGGATGGCTTCCTGGGCATCTTTGACAAACCTGCCCAAGGTATAATTGTCATCAGGGTCGACAATATCAATCAGATAATGGTTTATACGGGCTCTTTCTGCCTGCGTCGGTTTTGCGGTGCCGATATCCATATGCCTGTAAACCTGCATCGAATCAACCCCTACTATTTCACAGGAAAATGTTTCAGCTATAAGCAGGGACAGATCGGTTTTACCAACCGCTGTCGGGCCGCATAAAACGATGATTTTAGATGTTGAATTTTCCACAGAGGTATCTGAACACTAGTCAATGGTAATATGTTCAACCAGGGCTGCAAATTTTTTCGGGCCGATACCTCTTACCTGCAGCAGTTCTTCCTTTGACCTGAAAGGACCCTGTTGATTTCTTCGCATAACTATTCTTTCTGCCAGAGACGGCCCTATACCTGGCAGGGAAGTCAAAATAATTTCATCGGCCCGGTTTATTGGAATCGGCTTTAAAAAAATATTTGCCATTTGAGGCGGCAACTTTATAGTAAGGGGTTTTTCAGGATTAAGTTTAATTGCTGTTACCAGGGGATTTGTATTGTTAACTGACTGTTTTGGTAGAATCGAATATATTTCCGGAAACTGTTTTTCCTGTTGTTCAGGGTTGAATTGATAGAGCCCTTCCGAAAGTACAGAAGAGCCTGTAAGCCAGATATACCGGTTAGGTATATTATCCACAGGCTGTGGCGTATTTTTTTGCGGCAGATAATGACGATAAATGTGAAAAACGTTTACTGAGAGAAGTATGGCAGCCAGAAACAGGAAGATCAGAAGATTTTCTGATGGGTTCTTTTTCAGAGTCTGTGCCGAAGCAGAAAAAGAGCCTTCTTCCTTAGGGCTGTTTTTTTTCATCCTTCATGAGTTTATAGGTAATTGAATCTACCAGCGCCTGCCAGCTTGCCTCAAGAATATCGTGAGAAACCCCGACTGTACCCCATTCAGATTCCTGGTCGCGGGACTGGATAAGAACACGTACTTTGGCCCCTGTTCCGTGTTCACCGGCAAGGACCCTTACCTTGTAGTCGGCCAGTTCCATATCTTTGAGTTTCGGATAGAATCGTGACAAGGCCTTGCGCAATGCCTTGTCAAGGGCGTTTACCGGACCTTCACCAAGAGCGGCTGTGTGCACCTCCCCTTCTCCCTGTACCACAATACGGATGGTTGCCTCATCCTGGGATGGTTCATTCATACTGGTTTTCTGGCTGATAACCCTGAATCCTTTCAGATCAAAATAATGACGCCGGGTGCCTAGAGCCTTAAGCATCAGAAGCTCGAAAGAGGCTTCAGCGCCTTCATACTGAAATCCCTGATTTTCAAGTTCCTTGAGCTCCCTGACAATTTCACTGATTACAGGATTTTTGCTGTCCAGGTTAAGGCCAAACTTCTTGGCCTTGTACAGGACATTGCTCTTGCCGGACTGGTCGGATATAAGGATGCGCCTTACATTACCTACCTTTTCAGGCTCTATGTGTTCATAGGTTATGGGATTTCGCTCTACAGCCTGAACATGAACCCCGCCTTTGTGGGCAAAGGCTGACCTGCCGACATAGGGTTGATACTTATTGTGGGGCAGGTTGGCAAGTTCGTTGACAAACCTTGCAGTGCCGTAGAGACGTTCAAGTCTTTCTGCCGCCATGAAAGAGCAGTTCATTTTAAGTGCCAGACCGGGAATAATTGAGGTCAGGTTGGCGTTACCGCACCGCTCGCCAAAACCGTTCATAGTTCCCTGGACGTGAGAGATACCCAGCGAAACTGCGACCAGGGAGTTTCCTACAGCTGTTTCCGAATCATTGTGAGCATGTATGCCGAGGGGTATGGTACAGCCTCTGTCGCTGAGATGTTTTTTAACTGCTGCAATAATTGCCGGGATTTCATTTGGCAGTGTGCCTCCGTTTGTATCGCAGAGAACCAGGCATTCAGCCCCTCCTTCAATTGCTTTATCAAGCGTTGTCAGGGCATATTCAGTGTTATGTTTAAAGCCGTCAAAAAAATGCTCCGCATCATAAAAAAGATGCTCAACATGCGGTTTGAGGTACCGCAGGGATTCCACAATGATGGTGAGATTATCCTCGAGTCCTATACGCAAGGCATCCCTGACGTGCACATCCCATGTTTTGCCGAAAATCGTTATACCAGGTGTCCTAGCAGCTATCAGGGCCTTCAGGTTAGGATCCTGGTTTACGGGTTTGTTAAAATTCCTGGTGGAGCCGAAAGCGGTAAGCCTTGCATGCTTGAGGGTATGGTCCTGTATGGCCTGGAAAAATTCAACTGCACTGGGGTTTGATCCCGG
>JAFDBU010000226.1 GCA_019313095.1 Deltaproteobacteria bacterium
CGCCTGCGGTTTCCGGATTGGAATAGCCGCCCGGTGCGGTACAGGACCCGGCAGAATAGCGGGTAGGACCGAGTCCGATCATGCCGTTTCTGTAACGGGCTTCCTCCCTGGTTGACAGGATAATGCCCACGTCAGGGTCAAAAATCCGCAGGGCAAAGATCAGATGGCTCAGGTCTCTTTCAGTAACTTCAGATAGAGGCTGGAATTCGCCGGCAGCAGGGCGCAATCTTGGAAAGGAAACAGTGAGGCCGGTCCGCCAGAAGTTTTTTCGAAGCCAGGCAAGATGTATACCCAGGGCGAGCCCTTCACTGCGCCAGTCCGAGAGGCCCAGCAGGGCGCCGATGCCTACTTCACGCATGCCGCTGGCAGCAGCACGGGCAGGTGTGTCCAGCCGGAAATCAAAATCACACTTCTGGCCTGACAGATGGACCTTGTGGTAGGTTTCTCTGTCATAGGTTTCCTGGTAGATAGCAACTCCGGTAATGCCGGCAGTAAACAGCATGGAATATTCCCCTGTTGTAAGGGGCTGCACCTCAATGGAGATGGAGGCAAAGCGGTCATACAGCCGCTGAGCAAGTTTCTTCAGATAATCCATACCCAGCTTTGCTGGTGCTTCACCTGAAACCAGAAGTATATGATTGAAGCCTCGATTGAGCAGGATCATGGCTTCTGCTTCTGCCTCATCTAGAGTGAGGATACGGCGTTCTATTTTGTTGTCAGCCGAAAAGCCGCAGTAGCTGCACCGGTTGGTACAGAAGCTGGAGACATAGAGGGGGGCATAAATCTGAGTAGTTCTGCCGAAACGAAGGGCCGTGATTTCAGCCGATCGTGCGGCCATGGCTTCAAGATGGTTATCCGCTGCCGGAGAGAGCAGGGCAGCCAGATCCCCGGTGGTCAAGTGCGCTGCACGAAGAGTGTTTCTGACATCACTGTCGCCGGCAACCTTGATCTGCTCCTTGAGTTGTTGGAATGATGGTATGGTAAACATGGTGTCAGTTTTTGATAAAATCAAGACCGGATGAGGGAGAAGAGGGTGAAGCCTCCAGGCTTTTTTTACCAAGACCTGCTTCATAGGCAGCACGTCCTGCCGCAACTGCCTGGGCAAAGGCTGCCGCCATTTTAATCGGATCTCCCGCGATCGAGATGGCAGTATTTACCAGGACGGCATCAGCACCGATTTCCATGGCCAGAGCAGCATCAGATGGGGCGCCGAGTCCGGCGTCAACCACAACCGGCACGCGGGCCTGGTCAATGATGATTTCTACCTGGAATTTTGTTATGAGTCCAAGGTTGGTCCCGATAGGTGCGCCAAGCGGCATAACAGCAGCGGCACCCGCGTCCTGCAGACGCAAGGCCAGGATGGGGTCTGAATTTATATAGGGCAGGACAATGAAACCATCCTTGACCAGTTCTTCCGTAGCCTTGAGGGTTTCTATAGGATCCGGCAGCAGGGTCCGGGGATCTGGGGTAACTTCCAGTTTCAGCCAGTCGCCACTGCCTGCAGCCCGGGCGATCCTGGCCAGACGGATAGCTTCATTGGCATCCCGGGCGCCTGAGGTGTTTGGCAGAAAAAGATATTTTTCTCTATCGAGGACATTCATAATGTCATCGGCCGGATCTTTGAGATCAACACGACGCAGGGCAACGGTGATCATCTCGCTGCCGGAAGCTTCAATGGTTTTCTTCAGGACTTCTGCAGAGGAGAATTTGCCGGTTCCCAAAAAGAGGCGGGATTTGAAGGCTCTATCAGCAATTTTAAGCATATCACCCTCCTCCCACAAAGCGGATTAACTCAAGAACATTGCCTTCGGAAAGGACAAAGGTGTCATATTCATCCCTTTTGATTATCCGTCCGTCGCATTCAGCCACTACGGTATCAGGGTTGAGTTCAATATTTCTGATAAAATTCACCAGGGTGGTGTCAGGATTTATTTCTTTTGTTTCACCGTTACAGATAATTTTCATGGAAATTCTTTTGTTATTTTTTAATAAAAATTTTTTGCCAAAATAATTTAACAGATTGGGAGTTATTGCTCTTTGACGAAGCATTAGAAGACTTTTTGTAGAAATTCAATAAGTTGCGGAGGCAACCATTTCGACCTGTTTGATCCGCCGCAGGCCGAGAGTTTTAGAAATGGTCCGGAGCAATTAGTAGAATTCCCCAAAAGCTTCTTCTAGCGAGGAAAAGAGCATGAAAAAGCTAATTATATATTTTAATCATTCCCAAGCAATATACGCAATATCTGGTTTGCCTGGTGGTGAGCCGCAATTCCCACGCGTGGAGCCATTAAACCCTGACCAGGACCCGCAGCCGTATTTCCGTCTCCTATAATATAAACCTTAGCATGAATTTTTTGCGTCCGGATAGCATTATTATCACCATATCCAGCGAGCCCGGCTGCCCCCACATACCCTACGTTGGGCAGATAAGTCAATACAGACCGGAGAGCTGCAGCTTTCATGACAGCATTATCAAAGCATTCAGCCAGCACATCAACATCCCTGAAAACTCTAGGGATTGATTCTTCTGTCAGCCGTTCATCCACTGTTTCAATTTCAATATAGGGATTCATCTGCAGCAGATTTTCTTTTAAAGCTGAAGTCTTCCGCATGCCGATCTGTGAAATGAAGTACTGCTGCCGGTTGAGGTTGCTGGGCTCCACTATATCAAAATCAGCCAGGATAAGTCTGCCGACCCCGATTCGGGCCAGAGATCCTGCAACAACAGTGCCGAGACCGCCCAACCCCATGATGCCTACTACGGCTTTCCTGACAACCTCATGCACGCCTGGAGTATGGCGCGCCACAAGAAGGCTTTCCATTTCTTCCTGTGATGGGGTCTCAAAACGTCTGATAAGGCAGCAGATGTCATTGTCTGCAAGCACTGTCTCCGGGTCCGCTGGGAAGCCGTTAACAATAAAGAGGTCTGCACCGGGCTTGTATATATCTGCCAGATCCTTGACCCTGGTCCTTTCCTGATACGGAAGTCTTCTTTCGTTTACCTTTATCATTTTATAAATAAATCAGTCATTGACGCAAAACCAACATTTCTAGCAGATAAATAAAAAATTTGCTTATTAAAATATAAGGGAGTAAAGAGCGGCAGGTTTAATCCTTTTTCAAGCCGGAATGAGGTGCAACTCTTTCATTGTCTTGTATGGCGCAGGATGAGAGGTTGGAAAATGGTCCTATGCTGACATTGTCACCAATCCTGCAGTCATGCAGAACCACATCTGGGCCTATAGTACAGTTTTTGCCTATAATGGTATTCCCGGATATCTGGACATTGGCATATATGATGGTATCGGTATCTATCCGGACCTCCTGCCGGATAAAAATGGTCTCCGGATCTATGAGGCTGACACCGTCAGCCATTAACTGGCTGTTTTTGTGGTGTTGCAGGTATTTGGTCGCGGCTGCCAGTTCACTCCTGGAATTGATCCCGAGCAGTTCGTCGCCTCCGGCCCTGGAAAAAATATCGACCCGCAGCTCCATGTCTATTGCAATTTTGACAATATCTGTCAGGTATATTTCCCCCTGTTTGTTGTCCCTTCCTACTTTTTTTAGGGCATTGAAAAGAAAGGAGATCTCTGCACAGTATATGCCGGCGTTAATTTCATGGATTTTTCTCTGGGCCTCAGTTGCATCCTTTTCTTCGACGATTCCAAGGAGTTTTTCGTTTTTACCACGTAGAATACGGCCGTAATTTGTCGGGTCATCCAGTGTAGTTGTCATGATGGTCAGGACCGGCCTGCTTACGGCATGGCTTGTTAACATGGCCCGCAGGGAGCCAGCTTTAATCAACGGGACATCACCGCTGATGATAAGTACTGTGCCGCCGGTACTGCTTAATTCCTTTTCAGCACAGAGGACCGCATGACCGGTCCCGAGCTGTTCCTTCTGGATAACGGAGTCCACCTGGTAAGGTGAAATTAATTCTGCCACTTTTTCCCGCTGGTGTCCCAGGACAACATAGGTGTGATCCGGGTTCAGGGTTTTAAGTGTATCCAGCACGTGAATAATCATTGGTTTGAACAGGACCTCGTGCAGTACCTTTGCCTTTGAGGACTTCATCCTGGTGCCGAGGCCGGCAGCCAGGATGAGAGCTGTTGTCTGGATATTGGTTGCCATGTCTGCGTGTTCTGCTGAAAATATTTAAATTAAATGATAAAAATATAAAAATCGAATTTTAAAAGAACACCTTTGTCTGAGTTTGTGAAGATTTTTTTTGCAGCAAACACTTGACTGCAGAAAACTATTGACAATTATTTGATGCAGATGTCTATAGCAGCAAAACAGGGGGCATGCTGGGTAATTTTACTTTAGTGCAATTTTATGATAACGAGACTTCATCTGGACATTTCAATGCAGCCGGATGATACAACATGTGGTCCGGCCTGTCTGCATTCCGTATACGACTATTACGGTGATTCCATACCATTGCACCAGGTGATCAGTGAGGTCAAGAGCCTGAAGGGTGGCGGCACCCTGGCGGTCCTGCTGGGCAATCATGCCTTGCAGAGGGGGTACAAAGCGACTATCTATACGTATAACCTCCATGTTTTCGATCCGACCTGGTTTACGCAAAAAGAAACCCTGGCCCATAAGCTGAAAGCCCAGGCAGCAAGCAAGAGTGATGATAAACTTTCATTTGCAACCCAAGGATACCTGGAATTTCTTGAAGGAGGTGGAACACTGCTCTTTGAGGACCTGACGATCGGACTGATCCGAAAATTCCTCAAAAAATCAATTCCCATTCTGACTGGTCTGTCATCGACCTATTTATATCGCTCTATAAGGGAAAACCCTGACAATAATCTGGATAATGATATATCAGGAATGCCGACAGGTCATTTTGTTGTACTCTGCGGGTATGATAAGGAAAAAAGAGAAGTACTCGTCGCGGATCCTTACAAAATGAATCCTGTTTCCAACGATCACTATTATATGGTGTCAATTGCTCGCCTGCTTGGTGCGGTTCTGCTCGGCATTCTGACCCATGATGCCAACCTCTTGATTATCGAACCTAAATAAGAAAATTATAACCTCAACATCATACCATGCAGATACTCCTTGTTGTTAATCAGAATGATAATTGGCCATTGAATATTGAGGGCGTCCAGATTGTCAATTCGCGCACATATCTGAGCGACCCGCAGTTCAGCCTGATGCGGCGGGTGAGGGTGTTCAACCTGTGCCGGTCATACTCCTATCAGTCTGTGGGGTATTATGTGTCACTTTTGGCAGAAGCCAGGGGACACAAACCTTTTCCGGATGCTTACAGTCTGATGTCACTGAGATCCCAGCAGGTAGTCAGGTTTATTTCAGATGATCTTGATGAACTTATCCAGAAAAGTCTGGCGCCGCTGAAAAGCAACAAGTTTGACCTCAGCATCTATTTTGGCCGTAACATGGCCAAGCGCTATGATAAGCTGTCGCAAAAATTGTTCGAAGCGTTGAATGCGCCTTTTCTGAGAGCCAGCTTTGTGAAACAGAAAAAATGGATGCTGCAGAAGGGCTCTCCCATTGCCTCCAAGGATATTCCGGCAACACACTGGTCCTTTGTTATCAGTGCGGCTGAAGAGTATTTTCGCAGGAAGCGAAAGGTTGTGCACCGGAAAGCGTCCACCCGTTTTGACCTGGCAATTCTTACAGCACCGAATGATATGCAGCCTCCCTCAAACGACAAGGCAATAAAAAAGTTCATGAAAGCGGCCGCTTCCCTGAACCTAGGCATAGAATTGATCCACAAGGAGGATTACGGCAGACTGGCAGAATTTGACGGGCTTTTTATCAGGGAAACCACCAGTGTAAATCATCATACATACAAGTTTGCCAGGGGCGCGGCCGCCCAGGGACTTGAGGTAATAGACGATCCGGAGTCGATCCTAAAATGTACCAACAAGGTCTTTCTGGCTGA
>JAFDBU010000227.1 GCA_019313095.1 Deltaproteobacteria bacterium
AGCAACAAAACTCATTCAGTTGAAATTGCAGTTTGATGGACAGTCGGCCCTGTATGACAGCGACCTCAAACAATTGGGAAATACGGCCTTCCAAGTGATAATGGGAGGAAGCCTTTGTTTTGCCGATGATGTTTACCTTGATATATCCGTTGCCGAGAACATGAACTCTGCAACTGCGGTGGATGTAGCTTTTCAATTGGGACTTATTGTTACTTTCTGACAAAGCAAATATTTTTTATCGAAAACGGTATCACCAGCTGAAATTTAGTTGCACTCCCCACAAGGATCTACTATGGCTGCGGTCTGGCCTACTGACATCTTCTTCGACCAACACCCAGGATGATCGCGGTATGTCGCTTATCCTCAGAGGGCTAAAACTCATTTCAGTATTTACTCCGAAAAGTCGGTTCATTCCTGCGCTGACCACCCCAAGGGGGTCAGTGAGGAACAGCACAGTCTTATCCGTCCAGCTAAATTTTTCCTTCGCCCTAACCCATTCTCGAATCGGGTTGAACACATATTCACCAAGCAGGGCACCAGCCACCGGTGTCACGATCAAATCCTGATAGGAAACCGGTTCGAATAAAGCTTCGGCGCCAAATTCGTACAATGTGGACAGAAGGAAGGAGTACCAAAAGGACTGCAGTCGATTTAAGCCACGCTCTTGTGCCCTGATATAATAAGTTGCGCCCCAATAGGGATGCAGTATGTAATTAACATACCATTCGTCTTCATCCCAAACAGGATTCCTTACATTCTCCGTCCACTTACTAAAACTGTAATTGTCCTTGGATTCCTCGTCCCAGCCGGAGAGTTTTTCCGGTGCCACGTACAAAATGGCAATAACAGCAAACTGCAAGCCAACAAAGTAGGCGGTATCCCACTTGATGCCATGCCAATCCGGACTTTCTGGAGGGGGGCCTTCCCAACGATATCCCCAAGCGCTGGGATGGCCTTTACCCGCTTCGAGTACTTCAGAAAACGGAGATGTTTGGTCAGGGTAAGGCTGATGATCATTCCATGATGCTGTCTTTGCAATCAGGTAAAATCTCTTTTGCAAGGTGTCAGGTAGACTATTGCAATCATCTTTTGCATACACCGACACTCCATACGTAAGGTTGAGCGTAATGGTAAGAAGAGCAACATAACGATACAAATATCTGCACATGACTCAATGGGGGAAACTAGGCATCATAAAAGTTTCATGACCTGACCCCAGACACCGTCAGTAAGTGCTACCGGATCAACATCATGTCTAGTCAGATGATACGCCCTATAATTGTTTTCTGACTTAAATGAAGTATTTTTGTGGTTCACATGTCAGAAAACAGGCAAGCCAGGTTCATTCTGACCTCATTTCATTATATTATAGCCCTTAAATAAGCCCGATTCAAAAGCTGTCAACATAATGACACCTGAGATAAAATCATTTGGTTGATTATACATACCAATTTAATAAAAATGAAGTGGTAATTATACTTTCCGGTGTCAAGCAATATCGAAATAGGAACCTGGAAATTGGGTATTGCATATCAAATTAATAAAAATTTTGGGAAAATATCTAGGAAAGCCTTACTAATAGAATGGTGAGCGGAGCGGGATTCGAACCCACGACCTTTGGCTCCGGAGGCCAACGCTCTATCCAGCTGAGCTACCCGCCCACACATGCAGTTGTTAGAAGGGTTGCTATCCTAGCATTTCTGTTTTGCTTCGTAAAGATGTTTGTAATGAGAGAGAATGGAGAATGGAAAAGTGATTTTGCAAGGCTCCAAAAATTTTTAACTCCTGATTCCTGTCTTCTCACTTTTCAATTTTCAATTTGTTCATATACTCTTCCCACTCCATGGGAAGAAGTGTTTTTTTCTTGGTATTACACTCCTTGCAGCTTGTAACGATATTGTCCTTGGTGCTTCTGCCGCCCCGGGCCAGGGGTACGACGTGGTCCATGGTCAGATTCTTTGGTTCAAAAAGCCTGCCGCAATAATAACAGATGCCGGTTGTCAGCTTCTGTAGCCACCATCTGCTTTTTCGCAGTTTTCTGGCCTTGTCCTTTTCCCGCCTGATTTCTGCCTCATCAACACCGTCGAAATAAAAAAAATCACTCATACTAATTCCCCCCGCAACAGCTTCCGCGCCTCTCCAACGAGGTACAGGGAACCGGCGATGCAGATAAGATCATCAGAGCCTGCGATTTCCGCTGCCTTTGCCAGAGCTTTCTCCAAAACATTCTCACATAGGGCCCGGTCTCTACTATCATCCGGCAATATCTTTACCATCTGTTCCGGCAACGCAGAGCGTTCATATTCGAGCCTGGTGAAGATAATTTTGTCGGCAAGTTTCGCTATCCGCGGCAAAGTAACCCTAAAATCCTTGTCTGACATGGCAGCCCATACCAGGATCAGCCTGTCATAATCAAAATCGTTTTCCAGGGCTTCGCACAGGGCATGAACTCCTGCAGGATTATGGGCACCGTCAAGCATGTAGTGCAGTACATTTACGTCCGCACAGTCAACCAGTCTGCCATCCTGCCGGGACAAACAGAATAACTCCAGACGTCCGGGCCAGGACACCCCCAGCAAACCCGAGCGTATTATTTCATCATCGACTGAAAAACCAAACTGGTCAAGTATCTCGAGGGTTGCCAGAGCTACACCCATATTTATCATTTGATATTTTCCCTTCAGACTGGTGGAAAGGCCTTTGATCTTTTCACGCAGGCGGCAGTGGCCAGTCGCTGCTGAACGGTACTGACCAGGATGAAGCTGGCCTCGCGATCCGACCGCGCCCAACTCGCAGCGTCGATGGCGGCGTCGGTGGCAGATGTCAGGG
>JAFDBU010000228.1 GCA_019313095.1 Deltaproteobacteria bacterium
CTGTCCCCGACCGACCATATGGATTCAAGAATCTCTTCCTGCTTTTCATTTAACATGTTGAATCTCCTGTCTTATCTCTGTTCAGGGGCAAGGGTGATTATACTTCATAAATTTAAGTAAAAGTAACCCCCAGGGCAAGACAGATATGATTGATCAGACTGCCCATAAGAATTGCGTAAACAACCACGGTGCCCATAATCAGAACGGCTGTTTTTTGACCACGTTCCTTAAAAAGAACAAGTATGGCATTGATGCATGGTGTTAAAAAAGTCATGACCAGCAGGTTCACAACCAACTGGAGGTTAGTATAGGTGCTGCTTAAGTGCTCTAATTCCGCTGCTCCTGATTCACGTCTTATAATGGTCTTAATAAAGACCTGGACACTTTTTTCAGGTAAGCCCATCAGGTTGTTCGTAATGGGGCGGAGTACATTTTCTGCAACTTCCAGACCGCCAACCCTGTCAAACAGAAAGACTATTAGAGAGGCCAAAATAAAGACAGGTACTGCTTCCCGAATGAAAAAATAAGTTTTTTGGCCGGCTGCCCTGGTAACCTGCATCGGCTTGGGCAACCGCATGGGAGGGATCTCAAAGATAAGGGGTGAACCCTGTCCTGGAACTATTTTGTTGGCCACAAAGCCTGCAATAAAGGTCTGGAAAAATATAATACCAAAAACGGTTAGGGTTGCCGTAAAAGGCATTTTTTCCAATATGATGAGCATGACTGCGATAAGGGGTGCACATGGCATCCCCAGCAGGAGGAGGAAGGTGGCAATGTTTTTTTCTTTTTTGGTGTCCAGCAGACGGGTAGTGAGAATAGCCATGGTGACACAGGAAAATCCCATAACAAGAGGAATAACACCTTTACCGTTTAATCCCATTTTCCGGAAGACTTTATCAAGTAGGATTGATAAGCGGGGCAGGTATCCGGAACTTTCTAAAATGCCAAAAACCAGATAGAAACAAAAAAGGACCGGCATGACAAGCCCCAGGGCAAGGAATACACCTGTGGGTAGAATACCGAAATCCGGATCAACAAACATATCCCGAAAAAACTGGCTTGGGACAGGTTCAAGCAGTTTAGAAGTCCAAGGGATCAGGAAGCCTTCAAAAATTGCCCCGTTAATGGTGTCAACCAGAAATGTGGCGCCAAAGGAACCGACAAATAGATAAACCAGAACAAGAATTGCTACCGCAATGGGAATGCCGGTATGCAGTTGGGTGCACCAGTCTCCAAAGGTCATTAGGTGCGGATTTTTACGGGGCGGCTCAACTTCCTGGATATCTTTAACTATCTGATCGGCTTTTTTATTGTACAGGTTTACTATCAGGGCACGGAATGTTTCTATATCTTCCTTGCGATAATCGGCGGCAAGGCCCTGCATTTCTATAGCCAATTCCTGGCCGAATTTTTCCGCCAGATATTTTTCAATTGATTTATCGCCGGCCAAAAGCAGAAGCCCTATAACCCGGGGGGGAATGTCAGAATCTCTGCAGAGTTTTGAAATTATATCAATGAAATTATTGATCCAGTCAGGGTAGCTAACAAGTTTTTTAGCTCTGCGTGGAGATTTTAATTTTGTCAGGATCTTTCTGATCCCAATCCCTTCACGGGCAATGGAAGTACAGATATCAACGTCAATTATTTCGGAAAGTTTATCAAAGTCAATGGTGATTCCTCTGGCATCCGCCTCATCGATCATATTGATATCAATAAGCATAGGAATATCGTATTCTACATACTGCAGAGCAATGGCCAGGGAACGTTTCAGGTTTTTGGCATCAGCCACGAGCAGAATGGCTGAAATCGGGTTAAAAGATTTTTGCGGCAGAAGAATGTCACGCGAAACCATTTCATCTTCATTGGCGGAAAAAATGGAGTAAATGCCAGGTGTGTCATAAAGTATTACATTTAATGATTTTATCTCCCCTGTTGCAAGAGAAACAGTCGTGCCCGGGAAGTTCATGCTGCCACTTTCCGTATTGCAGAGCCAGGAAAACAAACTCGATTTTCCCACATTCATGTTACCGACAATGACAATTCCCGGTGTTTGTGATGGGGCAGATTCAGTGCTGTTTTGATTATGACATTCAGGGCAGTGTTTCAAGGCAGATACTTATTTTAATAGAAAGGTATAGTAGTATTGCGAAATATTTTTACAGTAGATGAAGATTTTCCCGCCAATCGTTCAAAGACAAATTTCAAGTTTTTGATTTGCAATAAAAATAAAACCCCAGTTTCAGTCTGTCAATAATTATTATTTGATAGCCTGAATAAATTTAGTCTGCCCTAATAATGAAATATGACTACATAACATTTTTATTACCTTTTGTTTTTTTGAGAGAGAGTCTGTAAGTTATTAGCGTTTCGGGGATATGTAATACATATCAATATGTACAGAAAATACATCCCGGCTTATTCTGCTGCAATATTGTCTGGATACAATTTAATTTTACGGAACGCATGAATCCCTTGGATATATTACAGAGAACACCCAAAACGAACTGCGGTGAGTGTGGCCATCCAACCTGTCTGGCTTTTGCAGCGGCTGTGAGCAGGGCCGGACTGGAGATCTCCCTCTGCCCCTATATTGACCTGACCGGTCTGGAAATAAACGTGATAAGTTCAACAAAGGATCTCGAGAATCTAGCAGAAGAGGTTGCAACTGAGCATGATCTGTCCCTGGTCCGGCATCTGCGGGAAAAGGTAAGCCAGCTTAATTTTGGTGCTATTGCTTCTGCTCTTGGTGCCAAATGGCACAAATATAATCCGGAGACGTTACGTCTGCGTTATCTGGGGCAGGATGTTGTGCTAAGCAAGAAGGAAATACTTATAAATAATGATACTGTCGCTGACCCCAGGGACCAGATCCTTCTCTATAATTATGTGTTTTCAGAGGGAGGCCGACAACCTGACAATAACTGGGTCGGCATGGAAAGCCTGCCTAATTCCATCTCCAAGGTCAAGACACTGGGAATTTACTGTGAAAAGAGAATTGCGGAGCACTTATCCGGGAAACCGGGCCATATTCTCAAGGATATTGGGCAACAGTTTGACGGCTATGAGGGGCCGGCCGAATTGAGTTCCAGTGCCACATCTTCTCTAGTTGTTCCTGTTTTGCCCATGGTTCCCCAGTTTCTCCTTTTTTGGGAAGAGGAACCGGAAGATGGCTTTGCAGCAAAAGCCAAAGTTCTTTTTGATCACCACGTACTCGATTTTCTTGATCTGGAATCGCTGGTCTTTTCTGCAGAGCGTTTTGCAGAAAGGCTGGTGCTGTTCTTAAA
>JAFDBU010000229.1 GCA_019313095.1 Deltaproteobacteria bacterium
CGTCAAAACCGGTTTCGTTACCAATAATATGATCTGCGCTCCAATTAAAAGTGCCACGACCCACGGCATTACAGGAGCCATCCAGATTCTCAATAAAAGACTCAGCGGCACGTTTACCAAAGAGGACATGTCGCAGTTGGAGGAGGTGGCAAAGTACCTGGCCCTTTCCATAGAAAATATCATCATCAACCAGGAGATCTTGCGGATCTTCGGACTGATGAACCAAGAATATGAACGCTTTGACAGGGAATTCTCCTTTGATGCCCTGTTTATTGCCGAAAGCCAGGCCATGCGCGAGGTCCTTGATCTTACCCGGCTGGTGAGTAAAACTCCGGTCAATGTCCTTTTACAGGGCGAAAACGGTACTGGCAAAGAACTCATCGCCCGCATGATCCATGAGGGGAGCGACCGCCGTGAAAAACCTTTTGTCGCTGTCAATTGCGCGTCGATTCCCGAGCATCTCATGGAAAGTGAATTTTTCGGATATGAAAAAGGGGCTTTTACCGGGGCTGATCACAGCAAGAAGGGGCGTTTTGAAGAGGCAGACGGGGGCACCCTGATGCTTGATGAAATTGCCGACATGCCGCTTACCATTCAGCCCAAGTTCCTGCGCGCCATCCAGGAAGGTGAAGGCACCAGACTGGGAAGCAACAAGCTCATCAAATACGATTTCAGGATTATCAGCGCCACCAATAAGGACCTGCCCCGTGAACTTGAAGAGGGACGTTTCCGGGAAGATCTTTTTTTCCGCCTCTTCTCTGTTGAAATTAACCTGCCGCCCCTGCGTGACAGAAAAGAGGATATCGTGCCCCTGTCCCTTGCCTTTCTTGAGGAGATCAGCAGGCGCTTCAACAAAAAGGTTGCCGGCTTCAGTCCGGAGATTTTAAACCTTTTTGAGGACTTCGGCTGGCCCGGTAATGTCCGCCAGCTGCGGTCCGAGGTAGAGCGCTTGGTCGCACTCACCCCGGAGGGAACAGTTATAGGTCCTGAAAAATGTTCCCGGGAACTCCTGGCAGCAACTCCGATATCAGCCAGGAAAATGAAATCATCCGGCAGCCTTTCAATCCCGGACCAGGTCATGTCCCTGGAAATGGAACTCATTGAAAAGGCCCTGGAAGAAAGCAGGGGTAACAGGGTCAAGGCTGCGGAAGCCCTTGGTATAACCAGGCAGGGCTTGCATAAGAAAATGAAGCGTTATGAGATAGATACGAAAAAATAATACATTTATGGCACGGGAAAAACACATATTTGCCAACCAGATAAAGGATGGCCAGGCAATAGAAGACATTTTTCTGATACTGGACATGAGCCGGGCTGAAACGCGCACTGGAAAGCCTTATCTCATGCTGACCCTGTCGGACCGGACCGGGGATATTGCAGCCCGCCTCTGGGAAAATGTGGAGGCCTTCATAGAATTATGCGAACCGGGCAAACTTGTTCAGATAACCGGTCAGGCCCAGGCCTTCAGGGGGGCACTGCAAATCAAGATTGACAACGTCCTTCCAATCGATACAAAAGAAATTGCTATTGACCTTTTTTTGCAGGCCCCAAAGCGAAGCATTGCAAAAATGGCCGCAGAAATAAAATCTTTGGCTAAAACCGTGAAGGAGCCGTTTTGCCAAAAACTGCTGCTCAAATTCTTTGAGGACAGTTCTTTTTTTGAAGAATTTCAGCAGGCCCCTGCTGCAAAATCCATGCACCATGCCTATATGGGCGGGCTTTTAGAACACACCCTGGCTGTGTCCAGGCTGGCTGACCTGCTTGCCGGCTTCTACCCGGCCCTTGACCGCGATCTGCTGGTCACAGGGACCCTGCTGCACGATATCGGCAAAACCAGGGAACTTACCGCCGGCGCTCACCTCATTGATTACACTGATAGCGGCCGCCTTGTGGGCCATCTTGTACTTGGGGCAGAGATGATCCGGACTGCAATCAATACTATTGCCGACTTTCCTGAAAACCTCGCCACCAGGCTTACACACCTCATCCTAAGTCATCACGGACGCTTTGAATTTGGCTCACCCACCCTTCCCATGATAAGCGAGGCCTTTGTTCTCAACTTCCTTGATGACTTGGATGCAAAGCTGAATTTTATGAACCACCTGGAGGAAAAGGCCCCCGAACCAGGATACCAGTGGACAGATTTCCAGCGCACTCTTGAACGATTTCTTTATGTTAAGGGAAGGCCTCAGGCTGAAACCGAAGACCTAAACATTCATAAAGAAAACAATGATGCTGACAGAGTCGGACCTGACTCAAGACAGCAGAATCTTTTCTAGGGCCAATGGAATCTTCTGATCTTCGTTTTACATCGCTTATAGGTCATGAAAAACCCAAGGCTCTCCTGCGGGAGGCAGTAGTCAAAAACAAAATGGCCCACGCCTATCTGTTCAGGGGACCGGACGGCATAGGAAAAAAGAAAGCTGCCCTGACCGTTGCCGCATACATAAACTGCAAAAATCCGCTGGATCATGATGCCTGCGGCCGTTGTGCATCGTGCCGGAAATATTCTTCAGGAAATCATCCGGACCTGATCATGGTAGAACCTGACGGTGCGGCTATCAGGATCAGCCAGGTCAGAGAACTAAAGCATCAGTTAACCTTTCCCCCGCTTGAAGCCAAAGTCCGCGTAGTCGTTCTTGAAAATATCCACACCATGCGCCGGGAGGCGGCAAACAGCCTTTTAAAAACTTTGGAAGAACCGGCCCCGGGCAATCTCTTCATCCTGACTGCTGACCTGAAGGGCAACATTCTGCCGACCATCCTGTCCCGCTGCCAGCTTATACCATTCGGTCCCCTTGATTATGGCGACATGATTCAGATTCTGATGCAGGAGAAAGAAATGGATAAGCCTATTGCACTTTCACTGGCTGCATTATCAGAAGGCAGCCTTGGTAGGGCAAAGTTTCTCTGGCAGGAAAACCTGCTCTCCCTGCGGCAGGAGGTGATCGAAGAGCTCCTTGTCGGGCAGCCAGATCAGGCAGAAGCAATCGGCCGGGTATTTCGCTTGAGCGAGAAGGTCGCGGCTCTGAAAGAAAATGTAAATGAATTCCTGGCCCTTCTGCGTTTGTGGTACAGGGATCTAATCCTTGTTGCTGCCGGTGGTCCTGAAACATCAATTGCCAACAAAGACCTCATAATGCCGCTTCAGGCAGCATCACACCTCTGGACCATTTCAGAACTTCAAAAAAAACTGCAGTGCCTTGATAAAGCAGAAAAACAGCTACATCGCAACTGCAGCCGCACTTTGGTCCTTGAAACACTTTTTTTTGATCTTATATAATAGTATATTATAGTGTTAATTTGCTGTTATTTGCATACTAACTTAAATCATTTGTTTCCAATACGGATTGAAAATAATGAATCAGCTGCAGGAAAATAACAACCAGGAGGTACCTCCAGATAACAGCGAAAAGGAGGTGCGGATTAACCACTTCAAGGTGCAGTTCCGCCCGGCTGAACAGATCTGTTCAGCCGCAACAAAGCTCCAGGGGATTAAGAAGGACGAGGTAGTCATGGTGCAGACAGATCACGGCATAGAACCCGCCCGTGTACTTGCCGTTGTTCCACTGTGGCCGGAGCCCGAACA
>JAFDBU010000230.1 GCA_019313095.1 Deltaproteobacteria bacterium
GGGCAATTCATCCAGGGTCGGGGAAATCCATCGCAAAACCAAAGAGACAGACATCAGGCTGAATCTCAAACTGGACGGCCTAGGCACCACTTCGATACGAACCGGGGTTTCCTTCATGGATCATATGCTGACCCTCTTTGGTGTACACGGTTTTTTTGATCTCGACATTGAAGGCAGCGGTGATACCGAGATTGATGACCATCATACCGTTGAGGATCTCGGCATCTGCCTTGGCCAGGCGTTTAAGTCTGCCCTTGGGGACCTGAGCGGAATCTGCAGGTACGGTTTCAGCGCCATACCCATGGACGAGGCTTTAGCCCAGGTCACAGTTGATATTTCCAATCGGCCTTTTCTTTATTTTGACGTCCCGATTAAGGATGAGAAAGTCGGCACCTTTGATACTGCCCTGGCCAAAGAATTCCTCAGGGCCCTGGCTCTGCATGGAGGCCTCACACTGCACGTAAAGGTTGAGCATGGCGACAATACACACCATATTATCGAAGCAGTATTCAAAGCATTGGGCCGGGCTCTCGGACAGGCAGTCAGTCCCGAACCCCGCAGCAAAGGTCCTCTTTCATCCAAGGGATCTTTATAAAACTTTGTAAAAATATTCTGATTCACTGCAAAACGGCTGTTTTTAAAGGGGTATTCCTGTGAAAAAATTTGGCACTATATTTATCAGCTGGCTGGTAATCCTTCCTTTTGTTCTTTCCCTTTCCTGCACCAGAATGATGCAGGATGAAACGGTAAAGGAGCTTGTTCCTGTTAAATCCATAGGTGTCCTGCCGGCCCAGCCTGCCAGTATAACTGTACAGCCGTCCGATACTAAAACCATGAAACAGCTTGAGGCCGGAGCCCAAATTATCAATACACTGTTGCTTGACTATTTTAGGGATCATAAAAATGTCCGCTTGATATCACAGACTGAACTTGAAAGTCTGCAAGGTGTTCAGGCCGGCAACCATCTATTCGTGGCAAGAGAGGCTGGACGGCAACTCGGTTACGATGCTGTCCTGGTAACGGAAGTAATGCGCTATCAGGCTCGGACCGGGTCAGCTTATGCCGTTGACAGTCCGGCCTCCGTGGCTTTCTCCTTGAAACTTCTGACTGCAGCAAACAGCCAGGTTATCTGGAGTGCTGATTTTGACCAGACCCAGCAGCCGCTCTTCGACAATATACTGCAGTCACGAACCACCGGCTCCGGTTTTCGCTGGCTCACAGCAGCCGAACTGACCCAAGCCGGCTTGACCAAAAAACTCGACAGATGCTCCTACCTACAGAAAGACTGATGAAAGGCTAAAACTTCACAGGTGATGCATAAACAAAAACAGTGCAACCTGGTAGAATTTACTTCTTCATCAGAAGTACAAATCAGATCTGCTCATCCAGCGGCAGTTCACCGCTGATTCCAGGCCGCAAGAAAAATACCCGCTGAATATGTCCAAGAATATCTTAAGCAAGAAAGCAAACAGGAGCATCGGCCAGGCCATGCACCACTATTCCATGCTGGCTGACGGCGACCGGGTTCTCATTGCTGTTTCAGGTGGTGTTGACAGCCTTGCGCTGACCGCTATTCTGAAGCGCTGGCAGCTCAAAACACCTATCCGCTACGAAATTTTAGGTGTTTACCTTGATAATGGTTTTGACGATGCTACGAGTGACAAGGTTGGCGGACAGCTGCAAAAAATTGGGGTTCCGCATAGGATAGAAAAAACAGATTTCTGGGACCGGGCTGAACTGGCGGAAAATGGCAAAAGTGTTTGCTACCATTGTGCACATTTACGCCGGAACCGCCTGTTCGCAATCGCTGATGAGCAGGGCTTCAACAAAATTGCTTTCGGACACCATAAGGATGATATCCTGGAAACCTTTTTCATCAATCTGCTTTACGCCGGAAATATCAGCACCATGGTTCCGAAACAGAAACTTTTTAACGACCGGATACACATTATCAGGCCAATGGCCTATCTGGAGAAAAAAGATATTTTAGAAATTGCTGCTGCTGCCGGCCTCACCCCGGTAAAAAATCCCTGCCCGCAGGACAAGGAATCAAAAAGGCAGGAGGTGAGAAGGATTGTTGCTGAACTCAGCCAACTCAATCCCAAGGTTAAATCCAATATTTTTGCAGCACTTTCGAACATCCGGGCTGAATATCTCATGAAAGGAAGGGAGGGGTAATTTCTCCCGATAAACAGCCAGCTTTCCTGGTCAATTGCTCCGCCTACCCACGCAGCCCTGAAAAGTTCCCCCTTTTTTTCTATTGCACTGACAATTTTTGTTGTTTTTACCACTTAACAGGAAATATCTAGTGTTTTCCCCGCACCCGACATGCACCCACACAAACTGAAAAACACCAACCTATTGAAACAATTAGATATTCTAACGTTTTTTTGGCCGCACTGCTCTTTATTGCTGCTGGCATAGTTATTGCTTAATTTACCCTAAAGGCCCGGTGAACTTGGTCTTTTTGGTTGAATTCATCGGGCAGACAGACTGCAAATCTTACCGAAGGCTGGAAGCTGTGGAGGGAAGTGCTCAGAAAGACCGAAGTTTAAGGAGGTAAAAAATGGCTGTCTGGAAATTTTCCATAACAAGGGACGAAGTACATTTCGGTAATAAAAAAAGAAAGAAACTGACTAAAGATGGTTGCAATGAGCCTTATAAAGACCGTTACTGGTGTCCTAAGTTAGAGTGGTTCCAGTGTGAACCCTGTCCATTCATCAACATGGTGGAATGCGAAAATTTTGAAACCCTGTGCGGTGCTTTGTAATTCTTTAATCTCAGCTGCCGGAAAGCAGTTTGAAACTTTCCATTAGAATAACGCAGCGGACCGCCTGCGTTATAGATATCATTTTCAGTTAATTCCCCGCAACCCACTGCAGATAAACACAAACTTCACGCTCCTGGGGGTTCGCCTGCTGTTCCTGTGTCCGTGCAAAAAAACCTTTCACTCCCTGTATAAACTGATCAGCTCCCCAACACTTCCCTGGCACGCCACGGATATCTGAACAGTGTCTTCCCGGCAACCAGGATTACTGTTCAGGGCTTCTGCAGCAGCATGAAAGGCAATTTCAGGATGATTATTTTCCTCGCTTAAGTGGGCCAGGACTACATGCTGCAGTTTTTTATGCACCAGTTCCTTCAGAAAAACAGCCGTTTGGGTGTTATCAAGATGCCCTTGGCTTGAGCGTATTCGCTGTTTTAGGTAAGGCGGATATGTTCCATTCTGCAGCATTTCAATATCGTGGTTGCTTTCAAGAACCAGGGCCTGGCAGGATGCCAGCCGGTGCAGCATGAGTCGCGAAACCTTTCCAGTATCCGTGCAGTATCCGAAAGACACTTCACCGTCTGATATCCTAAAACCGACGGGATCCTCGGTGTCATGTGATATGGAAAACGGATGAATCTCCAGATTGCGAAAATAAAATGTTCCACCTGTTTCAAACTCATTATAGGAGAAAAGTCTGTTTACAGTTTTCGCAGCTGCAGAGAATGTTGCGGAATTGGCAAAAACCGGAATGCAGGCTCTGCGGGAGAGTATCCCAACGCCCTGGATATGGTCATTATGCTCATGGGTTACCAGGATGGCATCAATTGCCGAGAGCTCAACACCTATTGCCGAGAGCCTTTTATCCAGTTCTTTGCCGGACATGCCCGCATCTATGAGAATGCTTGTCCCACCGGACTCAAGGTAGGTGGCATTGCCCTTGCTGCCGCTGCCCAGAACACAAAATTTCATTTCTTAATTCTGCATGAATGATTTTAAGAACATTTTTTCAAAGAAGAAAGTTCTATTTGCCGGTATGGCCGAATCCACCTGCCTGGCGGACTGTTCTCTCCAGTTCAGTTACCACTTGGAGGTCAGCCCTGTGTACCGGCGAGACCACGAGCTGTGCAACCCTGTCACCACGCTGAATGGTATACGGCTTGAGCCCTAGATTGATCAGGCCGATTTTCACTTCGCCACGGTAATCGGCATCAATGGTCCCGGGGCTGTTTATGATCGTCACGCCATGCTTTATGGCCAGGCCGCTGCGGGGCCGTACCTGGATCTCAAATCCTGGCGGAATGGCAACCGCAAGGTTGGTGGGTATCATTATTATTTCACCCGGTGCCAGTTTAAGCGGTTCTGCAATCGCTGCCGCCACATCCATTCCAGAGGCGTCTGCTGAGTGGTAGGTGGGCAAATCCAAATCACCAGCACTTTCCGGATCAAGCCAACTGATCTTAATTACAACAGTCTTCAATGTAAAACTCTGCCTGTCTTTATTTTCTCTTCAACGCCGTTAATCATGATTTCGATCCAATCCCTGTCTTTTCCAAGGGACCAAGACCGGCAACAGTCAACCCCTGCCTGCCAAAAATCCTGCTGCTGAGCTGCTGTATGTCCTCCTGGCTTACCCGCTCAATTGCAGCCAGCACCTCCTCAAGCGGAATGTATCTGCCGAAATGCAGTTCATTTCTGGCAATACGAGTCATGACCGTCTCCATATTTTCCAGGGACAGAAACAGGCCGCTTTTGACAAAGTCCCGGGCATTTGCCAATTCTGTTATCGATACCGGAATCTTCTGCATTTTACTGATTTCCTGATGTATAAGCTCCAGTGACTCATTGACCGACTCCCGGTCTACGCCCAAATAAATTGCAAGGTAACCGCAATCGGAATAAGAAGCGATATAGGAATAAATGGAGTAGGCCAGCCCCCTTTTCTCCCTGATCTCCTGGAAAAGCCGGGAACTCATGTTGCCCCCCAGCAGGACATTAAGCAGCAGAAAACCAAAACGGTCCTCATCGATGACCGATAAGCCGTATGTTCCCAACAGGATATGCGCCTGCTCCAGTGGTTTAACATATATCCCGCGGTCTGCCGGCAGCAATGCCGGTGCAGTCCGTGCCAGGGCGGGACGACCTGATGGTTTGAACGTATCCAAGGCACCCTGCCAAAGGGAAACAAAATCATCATGCACAACATTACCGGCTGCAGCTATGACTATCTTGTCCGTGGTGTAATATTTCTGTTTATATTGCAGGAGCTTGGCGGAATTCATAGCCGCCACAATTTCATGGGAGCCGAGAATTGTTTTGCCAAGGGGGTGTTTGCCCCAGAGCAAAGCAGCAAACAGATCATGAATATGGTCATCCGGCACATCCTCGACCATATTTATCTCCTGCAGGATGACCTGGCGCTCCCGCTCAATTTCCTCTTCGGCAAAAACCGAATTGGCCAACAGATCTATGAAAAGATCAACCACTACCGGCAGGTTGCTGTCCATAACAGTGGCATGCAGACAGGTGGCTTCCCTGGAGGTAAAGGCATTGGCTGAACCGCCCAGCACATCAAACTCTCTGGAAATCTCCTGAGCTGAACGCTTTTCGGTGCCCTTAAAAAGCATATGCTCGACAAAATGAGCCGAACCGCTGTTTAAATCATGCTCATCCCTGGAACCTACGTCCAGCCAGACGCCTATGGAAGCAACCTTGGAATACGGCATTGATTCAGTGATGATCCTGATACCGTTGGGGAGGACTGTTTTGTTAAACATGGCGGGGAAAACCGGATAATATAATTATCCTAAAAAAGCAGGGGGCTTATAGCTGCTGCAATAAAACCCCCTGCCGTGCTATACATCAGTTATTCTCTTCAGCAAGCACAGCTCTCCGGCTCAACCTGATCTTGCCGCGGCTGTCGATCTCAAGGACTTTTACCCTGACTTCGTCACCCTCTTTCAGAATATCAGTCACCTTATTGACCCGTTTATCCGCCAGTTCGGAGATATGCACCAGACCATCAGTACCGGGCAGGATCTCAACAAAGGCACCGAAATCCTTAA
>JAFDBU010000231.1 GCA_019313095.1 Deltaproteobacteria bacterium
GCAGTAGTTATAATTCGCCCTTACTTCAACAATGGAAGCTCTTGCAAAGGTTGCAACCATCTGACCGAGGGGACAAACATAGCGGCACCAGGTTCTGCCCTCAAAAAGCAGGGCAAACACCAGCGCCGAACCCAACATCGCGAGCAGCAGCCATGCAGTTGCCGTCGGCCTTTGCCACATGTCGAGGGCCGCCTGCGACCAGAAAATGACGGCCAGACCAAAAGCACTGATAAAAAAACCCATATTCAGATACTCGGCCGGAATTTTCCACCGTTTAATTTTGAGTTTTCTGACAAGATTACTAATAAAACCTATGGGACAGAAGCTGCACCATATCCTCGCCATGAGCAGACAACTCAATATTAACAAAGGCTCCCAGTTGGCCCATACCAGCAGCAGCGAAATATTTGAATCAGGGGAAGGATTGCCCCAGATTCCCAGGACCAGTACGAAAACAAACATAACTGCCACAAAGATTTGTGGCACAATGGGATAAAACGGGCTCTGGAAAAAGTTCCTGACAAACTTTAACGATAAAAGATTAAAGGCACTTTTTCCTGTTATCGGAACCTTGCCGATAAAAATATCTTCTGCTCCTATAGTGCTTCCCTTGGCAAAACTTATGGACCGGGCAACAACCTCCTCCAGTTCCCTGAAATTTCCGGGCCAGTTATACGCCATCATCTTATTCAGGGCCTCAGGTTCAAACTGTATCGAAGGCTTATTTTTTTCACGACCCAGTTCTTCAAGCAGAACATTAATGATCTCCTTGAGGTCCCTCTTCCTGCTGCGGAGAGGTTCAAGCCTGATCTGATCACTCACCAGATATTCATACAGTGTATTTTCCAGGTTGAGATCATCGCTGATGTTAATTATCACCTGGGTAGAGGACTGAGCCGGACGTTCCGCGCCGAGAGGATAGAACATGCCGGTCAGCAGGTATTCAAGCAGCATCCGCTGGACCTTGGGTTCCAGCTTGGCGCAATCCCTGATGACCAGGGTACCGTTATGGGCCAGTTTGAGGTAACCCTGCCAGGGCACAAAAGTCCGACCATATGTTTCCAGGTCATACCCGAAAAGTGCTGCTATTTGTTCAAGCTCACGATAATAAACTGTCCCCTCTTCCTGCTGCAGCCCTCTGGACACAAAATGCGGGACATCATCAGGATCAAAAATTATATACGAACCCCTGTTATTTGCTCTCTGTTCATATATATACTGAGCTACTCTTGTTTTCATCGAGCCGGGCTCACCCACCAGAAGACAGGAGTTCGGTTTACGGCAGACTGAATCAACCTGACTACGAAGTTTCTGCGCCCTTCTGGAACTACCGACCAGTTGGATACAAGGCCGGGATTCCATTTTTGTCATGAGCTCCCGGTAGTGATGATCCTGATAAATCTGGCTCTGCTCACGGCCTTCAAGCATCGAGTTGAACCATTTTCGTATCGCAGCCTGCGACGCCTCAGGATACTTTCTATACAAAGTCAGGAATGCCTCCCGTGGAACCGCAATTATACTGGATTTTTCAACCGCTTTTGCAGTCACGAATCTGGGGCTGTCGGTCAGCAGACTCATTTCCCCGAACACCTCACCGGCCCTGTAGACTGCAAGCTCAACTTCTTTACCGTTACCCGGATTGTGGGACAGGCTGACGGTGCCGAGCAGAATGACATAGACATATTCACTTTTTTCATTCTGCTTGAATATTGTCTCGTTGGGATTGTATACAAGCCTTTCCGACCTGGAATGGATATCAGCGATTACGTTTTTGGGAAGTGAATAAAAGATTGCCGAGTTGGCGAGACGGTCTATATCCTGCAGTTTAAGGGCCTGAGACAGATCTTTTTTGGTGATGACTCCGGCATCGAGCAGCAGCATTCCGATGAATGGATCGTAGCCTTTTGCCCGCAGGTTTTCCTGGCGCTCAAGGCCATTCAAGATAGCTGTTTCATCACAAATTCCAGCTGCCAGCAGATATTCACACAGCTTCCTGGCAGGCTCTCTTGCATGAGATACAGGAAAGTAATTCTTTTCACTGACAAGTTCCATCATGTTCACAACCCGCTAAAAGGATGTAAATATAATTTTATCTTAGATTATTTCCTTGTTTATTGCTATTGCAAATGCGCCGGAGGCTCATTCCCCGTAATAACAAAACCTTTTGGGACATTAAAGTTAGCGATTAAGCTTGCGTCTCTCTATTTTGATGATAAAATTATTATTTTTATACATTTATATTATCAATAAAACCGGCATCATACGTTGGGTAATGAAGCTATCAGCAAAAAAATATAGAAAACATCAGTTATTGCAGCAAAAATCCGTCCTTATTTTAATTATCGTCGCTCTAGCCTTATTTTGCTTGTACAGCTGCGCTGCAACAGAAACTCAAAATAGGCAACATGGGCAAATCAAACCACTCTACAAATGGAACGGTGATTATCCGCTCACTCAACTTTTCAGACTTCCTGCTGGACAGCAGGAGCTTTCATTCGGCTATATCAGCGATATAGAAACATTTCTGCCTATATGGCGTATCTTTATGCCAACCGAGATCCTGCCTTCTGTCGATTTCACAAAAAACTTTATTGTCTTTATCCGTGATACCAAGTTCTATAATCAGAAGTATATTCTCACCATTAAACTTGAAGAAACCACTGCTGAAATCCTCGCCATGGAAACCATGTCAACCATACCACTTGAGGACAAGGTCGCTATGGCTATGGCCGTTATACCCCGCACCGGAATTACCTACATCAAATACGGGGCTGAAATTATCAAAGCTACAGAATAAATGATAACCATTATCAACTGCCTTAAACAGTTTTCAGCCTTAATTTTTTTCTGAGGAAAAATTTTTATGAACAGTTTAGTAGTTACCTGCACAAACTGCGGTAGAAAAAACCGGATTCCTGCTGATAAGCAACACCTTGGCCCGAAATGCGGCAGCTGCAAAAAAACCATTTCCCTTGCCAATGCCGCCGTACCTGTTGAACTGGATGATTCCAGTTTTCCTGGTTTCATAAGACAGGTCTCAAAGCCTGTTATGGTGGATTTTTTCTCTCCAACCTGCGGTCCTTGCAGGATCCTTGCACCATTGATAGATGCCATGACAA
>JAFDBU010000232.1 GCA_019313095.1 Deltaproteobacteria bacterium
CTGAATGCTCTGGTAATCGTCCGGCACTGTGATGGTTTTCCCATTAATATGGAATTTCGTGTCAATCAACGGCAGCGCCGCCTCCTCAGCAGCTGCTAGCGCTATCTTGACAGCATCATCGATTGTGGGAATTTGCACCATCTCGTTGCTCTGTAGTGCAAGGATCTCCGGCGGTAAGCCGCCTAACCTGTCCATCATCTCACGTTTTTTTCTATCACTGCGGCTCTGCCGATCCCGATAGCACTGTTTCTCACTTTTCAGTGCCTCCTTGTCGTCGTGATCGAAAGGACCGGCTGAAGAGGGTCTTACTGCACCGTGTAATATCCAGGTAGAAATAAATATAATAGGAAAGCAGAAAATAAAACGCTTGAACAAGGAATACATAGAATCCTCCACACAATAAACCAAGTCAGCTACCCTCTCAGAATAGACAACCACCGACTGTAATCCTTGCTGTTTTTTTATGTGTTTTCTGCATTATGTTGACCGTAATGTTAACCACGATTCCATGGACCCAATATTAGCAAGGGATTCAGGGGAATTGTTACTCCATGCACGATGAAGTTAACAACTTTTGACGCTTCATTTTCCTCCTTTAGTGGCTTTGCCGGCGGCAACCGCTTCATTGTCAGCAGTAACCGCAGCCTTGGAGCCGAGAATGTGCTGACGAGAGACCTTGACCCGGATATTATCGGCAATTTCCAGCGTTACCACAGTATCGGTTAATCCGGTTATTTCACCGTGCAGACCGCCACTGGTCACGACAGAATCACCTTTTTTCAGGTTGGCCAGATATTTCTGGTGTTCCTTGGCTTTTTTCTGCTGGGGCCTGATAAGCAAAAAATAGAAAATTACAAATATCAGAATGAGTGTTATGAAAGATACGATACCGCCCTGGGGTGCTCCCCCGTTCGCAGCATATGCTATGCCTGTCATTGAGTTCCTCCGTTGATGAATTGTATGATTAATTATGTTCTTTCTGTTTTACGGTTAAGTATAATAAACATTTTCCTGCCGTAAGGCATAGAAATTATTCCTGAACTGCAGGAATGTGTCATTTTCTATGGCTTCCCGCATTGCTCCCATGAGACTGACAAAATAATACAGGTTATGAATTGTATTTAGATGATATGCCAGTATTTCACGGGACATGTACAGATGTCTTAGATAAGCCCGGGAGTAATTCCGGCAGGTATAACATCCGCAACTTTCATCAGGCGGCCTGGGATCATTGCTGTACTGGCTGTTTTTTATAACAACTCTGCCCCGGGAAGTAAAGAGCATTCCATTACGGGCATTGCGGGTAGGCATGACACAGTCGAACATATCAACCCCCCGGAAGACGCTTTCAACTAAGTCTTCCGGGGTTCCCACCCCCATGAGATAGATTGAATACTCCTGCGGCAGGAGCTGAGCAGTATGCTCGGTGATTTCAAGCATGAGTTCACGGGATTCTCCGACGCTGAGGCCTCCAAGAGCATATCCGTCAAAACCGATCTCTAGCAGCTGCTCAACAGCCAGTGCACGCATGTCAGGGTACATGCCGCCCTGGACAATACCAAACAGGAGTTGGCCTGTTTCTTTTTGGGTTGCACGTGAACGTCCGGCCCAGCGCGAGGTCAGTTCAGTTGCAGCGAGAGTTTCATTCCTATCAGCAGGATAGGGAATGCAAGTGTCTAGACACATCATGATATCGGCCCCAAGTGCTTCCTGGACGGCCACAGCATCCTCAGGACTCAGAAAAAGAGAGGATCCATCGAGATGGGATTTGAAGCTGGCACCCTCCTCGGTAATTTTTGCCAGCTCGCGCAGGCTGAATATCTGGAATCCTCCGCTGTCGGTGAGTATCGGTCGATCCCAATTCATGAAACGGTGCAGACCACCAAGATCACGGATCAATTCATGTCCCGGCCGCAGAAAGAGATGATAGGTGTTTGCCAGGATGATTTCCGCCCCCAGTTCAACCAGATTTTCAGGAGTAATAGCCTTTACCGTAGCTTGGGTACCCACCGGCATGAAAACCGGTGTCTGAAATGTCCCGTGCAGGGTGCGTACTTCTCCACAGCGGGCGGCACACTGGCTGGACCGGGTTTGGAGTTTGAATGGAGAAGGCTGTTGAGACTGGTTTGTCAAGGCTTATAACTAATCAATATAATGAAAAAATTTAATCAACATTATGCCATAATAAAAGTAACTGCCTGATACCGTGAAAGGCCAGGTCGGATAACTGGTCCAGTTCAACTCGGCTGAAAGGGAGCCCTTCAGCGGTACACTGGACCTCCACCAATCGCCCATCCTGACACATGACAAAGTTGGCATCAACTTCCGCTCTTGAGTCCTCGTCATAATCGAGGTCAAGCAGAGCACATCCGTCAACTATTCCAACGCTGATTGCAGCAAGAGGTGTTATCTCAGGCATTTCAGCAATTTTTCCTTCATTGTAGAGGTTATTTATGACATCACGGACGATCAGGGCGGCTCCGGTTATGGCCGCAGTGCGTGTGCCGCCGTCAGCCCTGATGACATCACAATCGACCCGGAGAGTACGGGGGCCTAAGGCACAGAGATCAACTATCATGCGCAGGGAGCGGCCAATGAGGCGTTGAACCTCGTAGGTTCTGCCTGAGCGGCCGCGGGCAGCTTCCCGTTGACTTCTCGTATGCGTCGACCATGGCAGCATACCGTATTCAGCTGTTATCCAACCCTGGCTTGATTCTTCCAGGAAACGCGGCACAGTTTCTTCTACGGAAACTGCACAGGCCACATGGGTGTCCCCCATTTTTATGAGAAGTGAACCATCGGCATGTGGCAGAAATCCCTTTTCTATGGCAATCGGACGTAATTCATTGTTCTGCCGGTCATTTTTTCTCATTATGTGCGCCGTAATGGAATATCTTTTATTTTATTATATGATTCTGTTATTCTTACCGCGAAACAACTATAGTAGTTACAGCAAATATTGCCACAGGGAAGAATGTTTTATTACAAATAAAATGGTTATGAAATAATTAATTTTTTAAAAAAATGATGATATTTGTCTGAAGGGGAGCAATTATTATGAATTTCCAAGATGTAATTAAATTTCACGGCCACGCCTGTCCCGGCGTAGCAATCGGCTACAGGGTTGCTGTCCTTGCCCTTAAGGAACTGGGATTGCGGGCCAAAGATGAAGAGCTGGTGGCCATAGTGGAGAATAATTCCTGTGCGGTTGATGCGGTCCAGCTTATCTGCGGCTGCACCTTCGGCAAGGGCAACCTGATCTTTAAAGACTACGGCAAACACGTCTATACTTTTATTAAGAGGCCTGAGCCCGAGGCCGTACGCATTGCGGTCAGCTGGGAACCTCCTGCCGAGGATCCGGAGACTGCAGCTATATGGAAAAGGTATGCAGCTGGTGACCGGACCCCGGAAGTCACAGCCGTCGTGCAGGATAGAAAGGCCCGCAAAATGAAAGCCATCCTGGAAGCATCTGAGGCAGAATTATTTGAGGTCAGAAGGATAATGGTGGCGATGCCCGAAACGGCAAAGATTTATCCAAGCATTAACTGTGCAAAATGCGGTGAGAATGTTATGGAACCGAAAACAAGGAAGGTTGGGGGGCAGTTTTTGTGTATACCGTGCAGCGGAGAGGAAGCTTAAGGAAAGGTTTCAAGGTGTCTAGGTTTCCAGGGAAAAAAGAAAAACAAGAAATCTGCTTTAAGGGTGCAGGCGGCAGTTTTTTAGAAAATCCCAAAACAGGAATTCTGTTATAAATAAAGGCAGAAGTTTACAGGATAGATTAAAGAACCATCAGGCCAAAAATCTAATTCTATAATTTTATCTCGAACCCTGTAGTTTACTCCCACTCAATCGTACTGGGCGGCTTGGAAGAAATATCATAAACAACCCGATTTACACCCCTAACCTCGTTGATTATCCGGGTGGAAATTCGTCCCATCAAATCATAGGGAAGCTTAGTCCAGCCTGCGGTCATGAAATCCTTGGTTTCCACAGCCCGAAGAGCGATGACATACTCGTACGTGCGGCCATCTCCCATAACTCCCACACTTTTTACCGGCAGGAAAACCGCAAAAGCCTGGCTGATCTTATCGTAGTAACCGCTGGCGTAAAGTTCATCGATGTAAATAGCATCAGCCTGTCTCAGGATATCGGCGTATTCTTTTTTTACCTCGCCTAAAATACGGACGCCAAGTCCCGGGCCTGGGAAGGGATGACGCCAGACCATTTGGTGCGGCAGCCCCAGTTCTTCGCCGATGGCACGCACTTCATCCTTGAACAGCTCTTTTAAAGGTTCCAGCAGTTTCAGTTTCATGAACTCCGGCAGGCCGCCAACATTATGATGGCTTTTGATGCTGTGGGCCTTGCCGGTCTTGCCGCCTGCCGATTCAATGACGTCCGGGTAAATAGTACCCTGGGCGAGCCAGGTGGCATCAGTGATGCGGGCAGCCTCCTCCTCAAAAATCTCGATAAAGAGGTTGCCGATTATTCTGCGCTTCTGTTCCGGGTCTGTAACAGAGGCAAGTGCCTTCAGAAAACGGTCTTCGGCATTGACCCTAAATACTTTGACCCCCATGTTCTTGGCAAAAGTTGCCATTACCTGGTCGCCTTCAGCCAGCCGCAGCAGGCCGTTATCAACAAAGACACAGGTAAGCTGATCACCGATGGCTCGATTGATCAGGGCGGCAGCCACGGAAGAATCGACGCCCCCGGACAGACCGAGAACAACTTTATCATTGCCTGCCTGTTTACGGATACGGCGCACTGCATCTTCAATAATGTGGCCCGGTGTCCATTGGCCTTTGCAGCCGCAGATCTTTCGGACAAAGGTATTGATAAGTATTTCGCCCCGCGGGGTGTGGTTAACCTCAGGATGAAACTGGACGCCATAAAGGTCGCGGTCCACATTCTGGATGGCTGCAACAGGTGCATTATCTGTTCGGGCCGCAACTTCAAATCCAGCCGGAATTTGTTCTACATGATCGCCGTGGCTCATCCAGACCGGACTTTTGCCTTCAATGAAAAAAACGTCAAAAAGAGGTCCGGGACTGCCTTTGCTTACCAGATCGGCATGGCCGTATTCCCGTTTTCCGGCCGGTACCACCCTGCCGCCGAAGTGACGGGCCAGAAGCTGCATACCGTAACAGATACCAAGCACCGGGATACCCAGGTCAAAAAGGGCTTCTTCAACGACTGGGGCTCCCTCGTCATAAACTGATTTTGGGCCGCCGGAGAGAATTATGCCTTGAGCGCCATACTCCCTGATGGCTTCAATATCCATGTCAAAAGGATGTAGTTCACAATAGACATGGGCCTCGCGCACGCGCCGGGCTATCAATTGGGTGTACTGCGAACCGAAATCAAGGATGAGAATTTTTTCGCCGTGGATATCCATAATTTAAATGTAAGATGTAGAATTGAAAATGTAGAATTAAGATGTTTTTTCTTTTCAATTTTAAATTTAAAATTTTAGCCTTCAATACGGTAATTGGGTGCTTCTTTGGTAATGATCACATCATGGACATGACTTTCCTTGAGGCCGGCAGCGGTGATCCTGACAAATTTTGCCTTCTGCCGCAGTTCTTCTATGTTTCCGGCACCAACGTATCCCATGCCGGAACGCAAGCCGCCGACAAGCTGGTAAATCATTTCAGATAGAGGCCCCCTGTAAGGCACCTTGCCTTCAATGCCTTCAGGCACCATTTTTGAAGGACTGTCAAGGTCTTCCTGGAAATAGCGATCACCGCTCCCTTGTTTCATGGCACCCAGAGAGCCCATGCCGCGATAACCCTTGTAGGCCCTGCCCTGATACAGGAATGTTTCACCCGGCGTCTCGGCCGCCCCGGCAAAAAGGGAGCCGATCATGATGGAATGGGCCCCGATACCTATTGCCTTGGTGATGTCGCCGGAATATTTGATGCCGCCGTCAGCAATCAGGGGAATATTGTATTTCTGGGCCATCCTGCTGCAGTTTTTGATTGCAGTCAACTGGGGCACACCGACCCCGGCCACGATGCGAGTGGTGCAGATCGACCCCGGCCCGACCCCAATTTTTACTGCAGTGGCACCTGCTTTAATAAGCGCTTCTGTGCCTTCTTCCGTGGCAACATTGCCGGCAATTACCTCGAGATCAGGATAGGTTTTTGTCAAGGCCTCCACGGCCCTGACAACATTCTGAGAATGTCCGTGGGCCGAATCAAGCACAACGACATCAACCCCGTTTTTAATGAGCTTTTCAGCACAGGCCAGGTAATTGGAGCCAACGCCCAGGGCTGCTCCAACCAGCAGCCTGCCCTTGTCATCCTTGGCTGAATTAGGATATTTTTTTATCTTTTCAATATCCTTTATGGTTATCAAACCTTTCAGGTTGCCGTCATCGTCAACAACGAGAAGTTTCTCAATGCGGTGTTCATGCAGAAGGGCCTTTGATTCTTCAAGGGTGATGCCAACCTTGGCCGTCACCAGGTTTTTGCTTGTCATAACATCTTTGACTTTCAGGGTTGGGTCGGTGACAAACCTGAGATCACGGTTGGTAACGATCCCGGCAAGTTTTTCGCCCCGTAGTACAGGCACCCCGGATATCTTGTAGCTGGCCATCATGGACTGGACTTCAGAAACCCGCTGTTCTTCCGCGACAGTCACAGGGTCTATTATCATGCCTGATTCAGATTTTTTGACCTTTTCAACCTGGCGCGCCTGCTCATCGATGGACATGTTCTTGTGTATAATTCCTATTCCGCCTTCACGTGCCATAATGATGGCGGTCCTGTATTCGGTCACGGTATCCATTGCAGCACTGACCAGGGGAATATTGAGTCTGATAGTTCTGGTCAGCAGGGTCGAAACATTAACCTCTGAAGGGATAACAGTAGAGTTGGCTGGCACCAGAAGAAGATCATCAAAGGTATATGCTGGTTCAATGATATCGGATTGCATGTTCAATCTCCTCGAGAAAAATGGTGAAAGTTTTTCTGGCGGCACTTATTGCAACCGGAAAAAATACTATTCACTCGCTGCCTTAAAATTGTACGGCAGAAAGGTTTTGGTATCCTATTGATAGCAGTGAATTATACGGAAGAATCAACTTTTTCCGGATGGTGAACCACTTATACAAAAATACCTTAATAAATGAAAGCCCTTTTCCTGCTGTAAAGCAATATTTAGATGGAGAAATTGTTGTAACTCAATCACCTGGGCCGGCCCTTGCTCCTGACGCTGCTGAGCATAATTCCTTCCAGGAGACCGGTATCGCTGACCTGCATCCGATCCAGTTGGAGAAGTTTGAGCAGGAGGTGAAAAATTCGTATGCCAGCCGGCAGGATTTCTCCCCTACCTTCTCCCAGGCAGGGAAGCTCGTTGCGTTTTTCAGCAGGCAACACTATGAGCCTGGCCCAGATTTTCTCTATGGCACTATTCTGCAGGACATAACCATGCACCAGTGATTCGTCATAGGATAATAGTCCCTGCTGCAGGGATGCCATGCTTGTTGCGGTTCCGCCGCAGCCTAAAACCTGAACAGGCCTGTTTTTCTCCAAAAGTTGCAGTTCTGCAAGAGATGTTTCAAGAATTTCAGTCAGCATGCTGTCCAGGCTGTTGAAGTTATCTTGTGGTTCTGAAATAAATTTTTCAGTAAGCCAAATCACTCCGAGCCCCGCACTTGTTGTCCTGATTTCTTCTGCAGGGGATTCAGCAAATACCAGTTCGGTTGAACCGCCTCCCACATCGACAAGCAGTAGGGGAGTGCTGAATAGCCGCTTACCGTGGCCTGATAAGGCCCCGGCAAGGCTTAAGCTGGATTCCTGCTCACCGTTTATGATATGAACAGGCTGCTGCAGGATTTTTTCGGCCTGCTGTAGAAAGAGCCGGCTGTTTTCAGCCTGGCGCAATGCTTCAGTACCGCAGACACAAATATTGCCCGGCTGAAACCGGTCCAATGTCTGCCGAAAAGTCCTCAGGACCTCAAATCCTGATTGCATGGCATCACTCTGTAGTCGGCCGCTTGCTTTCAAGCCGCGGCCAAGGCCAACTGTTGCCAATTCCTTAGCCAGCACGGAAAATGTTTCTGTTGAGCAGTCAGCCACCAGAAGTCTGAAGGTATTCGATCCCAGATCAATCCCGGCCGCAATTTGCTGGTGAATAGTCATTGATTCGGACAATTGAATGGTTTAAGTTGTTTGTCCGCACCGAAAAAAACAGGATGCGGACAGGTGCTGCGCCTGTAATATGATGTATTATAAGGCCTCTTTGCTGACTAAGGAGCTTTATTACGCTCGCATCAACTTTGTCTGCTTCCAGCAGAAGAATCAATCAAAAAAGAAAAAATAATGTTAATTTCTATTAACCCGGATAATCCCCAGCCACGAAGTATTAAACAGATAGCCGACAAGCTCCGCAATGGTGCTGTTATTTGTTATCCCACAGATACTGTGTACGGGATTGGCTGTGATATTTTCAATCAGAAAGCCATCAAGAAAATTTTTCAGATCAAAAAACGTCCGATACATAAACCTTTCAGTTTTATGTGCTCAAGCTTGAAGAATGTAAGCGACTATGGGTATGTGTCCAATATGGCTTACAGAATAATGCGCAAGGCACTGCCCGGACCGTTTACCTTTGTCCTGCAGGCGAACAAGATCGTGCCGAAAATAATGATTACAAAACAGAAGACGGTCGGTATCCGGGTACCGCAGAATAATATCTGTCTTGCACTCATTGAGGCCCTGGGTAACCCGATACTGACAACCAGTGCCATTCTGAATGAAAAAGGGGAACCGCTTTCAGAAGCTTACGAATTCGATGAGCTTCTGGGAAATATGGTTGACTTGGTGATCGACGGCGGCATGGTATACCCCGATCCTTCAACGATAGTTGATTTTTCCGGAGATGAACCTGAAATTCTCAGGCTGGGCAAGGGGGATATCAGCCAGTTCTATGCCTGATAACCATACCTGAAATATACCTCCAGGTAATTTTACTGCGGTAAGCTGTAAATCGGCAGGCAGCAACAAGAATTTCCTGGTCAGCTATTTACTCTCAATCAAAGCCTCTTTCAGCGATTTGCTCATGGCAAAATGAAGGGTCTTGCGGGGTGGGATGTTCATTATTTCGCCGGTTTGGGGATTTTTTTTTTTTTTTTCTTTGCGTTTGCGTACTGAAAAGCTGCCAAATCCACGGATTTCGATCCTGTTGCCCTCGTCAAGAGATTCGGACATTGTCTCAATTATGATATCAACAGCCTTGCTGATATCTTTTTTCAAGTAACCGTTCAGGTTAGCAGTAGTTTTTTCAACCAGATCTCGCTTTAACATGGTGAACAAGCCTCTAGAAAAATATGAAAGGTTTTTTATTTTGTTATCAATACTGTCTGCAGGCAACTGACCCTTGGTGCAGGTGCGTGGCGGTCATTATCGTACACCCGTCCACTCGAAAGAAAGTATGGGGTATAAGGGCACAAAGTTGTCAACAAGTGACTGCTCGGCGTTTGTCAGGAGGTTGATGAGAGAAAACTTTCTTTCAATCCTGGGGTAGATGAGCTGGGGATCTTCCGTATCAAGCCCACCCAAATCGGCAGCAATGGTAACGGCGTCGGTAAAGTTTCCCAGTTTGTCAATGAGCCCGAGTTCAAGGGCCTGTTCTCCGGTATAAACCCTGCCGTCAGCCAATTCGAAGATGGTCTCCTCCGGCAAGGACCTGGACGTCGCAATATCACGGACAAACTGGTTATAGACATTGTCGATCAGATCCTGCATAATAGTGCGTTCTTCCTCGCTCAAAGGGCGATTGCTTGCGCCGATATCTTTAAGGGGGCCGCTTTTTATCACTTCACTTTTGTAGCCAATCTTTTCAAATAAACCCTCAAGGTTGGGAAATTTTACTATAACACCGATTGAGCCGGTCATGGTGCCTGGATTTGCTAGGATAATATCAGCTCCCAGCGCCGCATAGTAGCCGCCGGAGGCTCCCATCGAACCCATGGATGCCACTATTGGTTTGACCGCGCTGGTCCGTTTTATTTCTTGGTAGATTTCCTGCGCAGCACCTACGGCTCCACCAGGGCTTTCGATACGCAGGACAATCGACTTGATATCTGAGTTATTTCTGAATTCTGTCAGATGTTTCAGGACTTGCTCTGATGAGACAATCAGGCCTTTGAGCTCAACGATGCCTACCCCTTCTTTACGGGAAAAAATATCTGTTCTGGTGCTCTGCGAGATAAGCGAAGAAACGAGCAGGGATATTCCTCCCAGAAAGAGGAAGAATATCCCTGTCAGTATAAATAGACCCAGAAGAATGGGGTGTCTTTGACGAAAAGTGCTCATGGCGTTCAATCAGCAGCCGGCAGAGTCTGGAATGCAGCAGCTGTTTACTGATTAACATCAGAAGCGCATACAAGACCTGCAGAATTGTGCTAACTATTCCTTGTCTTCATCGGTTTCCGGTTTATCTTCCCCGGTTTCTGCCTCAGCTGGGGACTCTGCTTCATCTTCAGGCTCAGTCTCTTCCTCGGCCGGTTCAGCCTCAGCCTTCACTTCTTCAGCTTCCTGCGCCGCAGGCGTTACCGGTTCTTTAGCAGCTTTGGCTTCGGTTTTGGAGCTGGTTTCCTTGCTCTCCAGTTCTTCTTTCAGCAGGTCACCAATTGTTGCAGGACCAGCAGCCTGCTTTTTCTTGTAGTCCTTGGCGGAATCTTCGCCGGCATCTTCATCCATAGCTTTGATGGAGAGACCGATCTTCCGGTCCTTGGATGAAACGTTGATCACCTTCACCTGCAGATTGTC
>JAFDBU010000233.1 GCA_019313095.1 Deltaproteobacteria bacterium
CTCTACCGTGGTATTCACCTTTTTCAGGCTGTCTCCCAGGATGAGGGTTCCGGAAGCAGTTCCATCGACCTCACTAAATTTTGCAAGCTGCTGCAGAAAGCCATCATGTTTGACAAGCCGGGCCAGAATAGGCGGTAAATCCTTCAAGTCTGCATCTATGTCTATATTCAGTTTGAATCCATGGCTACGCTCACCAAGATCCAATAGCAGTTCTGCATTACGGCCGTAACTTTTTCCGAGTTGCGCGTTGAGGCTGTGGCCGGTCAGGACGGAGTCCATGATCTGGATTGGGCCGTTTGCTCTGGTCAGATCTAATTCTGCCGCCGGAACATGTATGTCTGCATTGAGGACCTCAGCTTCAATAATCATGGCATCCATATTTTTAAACTCAGCAGTTGTGCCCGAAAAGCGGTAGACTGCCGAGAGGGCTCTGCCGCTGCGAACTATGTCGCAGACCTTTTTTGCAACCTTGTTTTCAGGCCACAGGGTCAGGACTTTCTGGCGTATTGAGGTTAGATCAAGATCGGTGCCGACAATGTCAAGGGTCCAGGTAGGTTCTGAAATCGCAGCCTGTTCATTTTTATCTATGACGGACAGTTTACGCTCAATATAACCGGACAGGTTGACCTGTGGGTCCTTAATTTCAAGGTCATTGATATCAAGGCGCAGACGCGGCCCGGATTTTTGAAGTTTGAGGTCGGCGAAACCGCAGGATAAAAGTATTTGACGGTCCTGTGGTTTCACAGCAAAACAGGGAAGGGTGCCATGCAGGTCCCCATTGATGTTCGCCAGACCTTTACCGGTGACGGTGCCGCTTAACCTGGCTGTTGATTCTGCAGGTACCAGAATGCCGTTGAGAAAAGCTTTAAAAGATTTATGCAGTTTGATTTCCCGGGAATCGAGTGTGAAGCGGTATGCCTTTTCAGGTATGTTGAAATATCCTATCAGGCTGATGTTCTTACTGAAAGGGGTTGATGCATGGATATCGACACCAACTTCCTGCGGCTTTAGTTTCAGTTTGCCCCGGACATTGTTGAAACTCAGAGACCTAGAGTAAAAAATATCTTGATACTCCTGGCTGATTTCAATTTCCAGTTTGCCGTTAGTAATACTGATGGGTACCTGTGGCAGAGCTGTTTCCGGCTTGCCCAGCCCGGCTGACTTTTCGGGTCGGAATGCTGTTTTATAAATATGAATTTCCGGGCTGTCTAAAAGTATTTTTCCAGGTTTGTCGGTTTTGCCGAAAATGACACGCCAGGTAGGATATATGTTCACCCTGGGCAGCGAGAGAGTATAATGAATACTGTTGATATTTGTGGTGATAAGGGTCAGGTGCGGCAGCGGTAGCCAGACCCAGTGCATTTTTTCTACCGTGAGAGAATTTCCCAGACTTTTGCTTATCAGTCCGGTAACTCTTTTTTGGATTTCGTCGAGGAGCAAAAGCCGTGGCATCAGGCCCAGCAAGACAATGAGAATAATAACCAGGAAAAATATATGGCGGGAAATTTTTTTCATATATTAGGGATCAACTTTAATGAACCCTGAAACTTTTTGCAATGTACTGCTTGTCAGCCTCTCCTTCCATTCCTGTAACAGAATTGGAAGGACTTTATCTATATAATAATAACGCTTAGCAGATGTTTATTCGATTATTTTTTGATATTGTATACTGGTGGTCGGGATAATGAAAAAACATGATACCAACAGGTATGGTGTCATAATTTTATTGAAATTGCCGGGCCTGTCTCTTTCAAATGGGACTTTCCACTAATATATCAGGAGTGAAGCATGTACTTTGGTGTGAGGATATGGTATGAATGCACGTTTTTAAAATAGCATAATTAGAGAGTATATGATTTATACCGGTGCTCAACCGTAAAGGTATAAAGATTCTTCTGACCGAAATAATATGAAGGATAAAACGATGGCAAAAACTGTCACAGAAAAAATACTGGCTTCCCATCTGGTTGAGGGAAGTTTGGAGAAAGGAACGGAAATAGGCATTCGTATCGATCAGACCCTGACCCAGGATGCAACAGGGACTATGGCCTATCTTGAATTTGAAGCTACCGGTATTCCACGGGTCCAGACAGAACTGTCTGTCTGCTATGTTGATCATAACCTGGTGCAGTCTGATTTTAGGAATGCCGACGATCACAGATTCCTGCAGTCGGTGGCAAGGAGATACGGGCTTTATTTTTCACCTCCGGGCAACGGTATCTCGCATCAGGTTCACCTGGAGCGTTTCGGTATTCCGGGTAAGACTTTGCTTGGCTCTGACAGTCATACACCTACCGGCGGTGGTCTCGGTATGCTAGCCATAGGAGCCGGTGGTCTGGATGTTGCCATGGCCATGGCCGGTAAACCCTTTTATCTTGTTATGCCGAAGATTTTTGGAGTCAGGTTAAGCGGCAAACTGCCGGAGTGGGTATCGGCAAGAGACATCCTTCTTGAATTGCTGCGGCAGCTGTCTGTTAAAGGGGGTGTAGGCTACATCATGGAATATTTCGGACCGGGAGTACGCGAACTGACCGTAACCGACCGCGCTTCCATTACAAATTTCGGGGCTGAGCTGGGAGCAACCACTTCGGTTTTTCCGTC
>JAFDBU010000234.1 GCA_019313095.1 Deltaproteobacteria bacterium
ATCACCATATCAAGGGAACAGGTTGCCCTGGCAAAAAAACGGTGCAAAAACCTGCCAATTGAGATCCGCCTGCAGGACTACCGCAGTCTTAATGAAACCTTTGACCGTGTTCTTTCACTCGGTATGTTCGAACACGTATGATATAAGAATTACCGGAGGTTCATGAAAAAGGTCTGTAGCCTTTTAAAGGATGACGGTCTCTTCCTGCTGCATACCATTGGCTCAAAAACTTCACAGAAGACTAACGACAGCTGGATTCACAAGTACATCTTTCCCAATTCCATGCTGCCATCGGCAAAACAGATATCCAGTGCTATCGAGGGAGTGTTTGTCCTCGAGGACTGGCATAATTTCGGTTCGGATTATGATAAGACCCTCATGCATTGGTTTGAAAATTTGAAAAGCGGCTGGAACACTCTTAAGAAAAATTATGATGAGCGTTTTTTTCGGATGTGGAAATACTACCTGCTTTCCTGCGCCGGTTCGTTCCGTGCCCGGTACAACCAACTCTGGCAGATTGTTCTCTCTCCTAAAGGTATTCCGGGCGGCTACCGAGCCCATTATAAGTAATTTTCATTTAAAGCGTTGGGAAGCCCGCTTTTTTCCAGCCTTCGACCCCACCCTTTAAGGCCTTAACATTTTGAAATCCTTTCTGTTTATATTCATCTGCCAGCCTGGCAGAACTGTTTTCATTCGTTCAGTTTCAGTAAAAGATTATTTCCTGGTCTCTGGATAGTTTGGTTTCTTTGGCATGCAGGCCAGAAAGCGGAATTGCTCCTTCGAGATGATATTTAAGGTATTTTTCATAAACGGGATAGGCACAGACAAGAAGTGCCTGGTCACTCAGCACCTTTTTTCTGGCTTCCTCCGGCTGGATTCGTACGATGTATGGCATTATGTTACCTCCATTCTTATGATTTACCCGAAATATTAAAAATCATACTTAAAGCATAAAGAGGCAAGGGCATAAGAAAATATTGCAGGGTGATTTAAGCACATCATTTTGAAATCCTCTTGATTTCAGACTGTGGTTTTATCATACTGTGATTACTGACGACCAATCATTTCATCTAATGGGAGAATAATAATAATGTACCGACTGATAGGCAGAACTCTTGTGCTGCTGTTGTCCTTTCTTTTCCTTTATGCCTGTGCTGTAAACCCTGTCACCGGTAAAAAGGAGCTTGCACTGGTCTCTGAATCCCAGGAAATAAAGATAGGCGGGGAAAATTATATGCCCAGCCGACAGATGCAGGGAGGCGACTTTAATGTAAACCCAGAATTGACAGCCTATGTTAGGGAGGTGGGCCAGAAGCTAGCCGGAGTGAGCGATAGACAACTGCCGTACGAGTTTTCAGTCCTGAACAATTCAACTCCAAATGCCTGGGCACTTCCCGGAGGGAAAATAGCGGTCAACCGTGGACTTTTGCTGGAATTGAACAATGAGGCCGAACTTGCCGCAGTTCTGGGACATGAAATCGTTCACGCCGCCGCCCGCCACGGGGCCCAGCAGATGGAACGGGGCATGCTTCTGCAGGGGGCTCTTCTTGCCACAAGCATTGCGGTCCAGGTAAACGAGTACAGCAACCTGGTTGTCGGCGGAGCCCAGATGGCAGCAGGATTAATCCATACCAAGTACGGACGCGATGATGAACTTGAAGCTGACTATTACGGTATGCAGTATATGTCGCGGGCCGGCTATGATCCAACGGCTGCTGTTGCTCTACAGGAGACCTTTGTCCGGTTGAATGAAAAGCGGTCCCACAACTGGCTGGCAGGACTTTTTGCCAGCCATCCGCCTTCTGCCGAACGCGTAGAGACCAATCGGGAAACAGCAGCATCCCTGCCACAGGGAGGTATTATTGGCAAGTCTCGTTATGAGGAACGTATTACCCCTCTAAAAAATAACCAAAAGGGATATGAAAGTTACGCCAAAGGCAGGGATGCTCTTGAGAAGGGAGATACAAGGCAGGCAATGGCATATGCCCGAGACGCCATCCATATTGAGCCAAGAGAAGGCCAGTTTTACGGGCTGCGCGCTGATGTCCATTATCAAAAACAAGAGTATGATGACGCGTTGACAGACTATGACAGGGCGGTTAATTTAAATCCTGATTATTTTTACTTCTATCTGCAGAGGGGGCTAACCAAAAAGAAATTAAACCTGAAAAAGGCGGCTTATGCGGATCTGCAGGCAAGCACGAGGCTGCTTCCTACCGCCGTTGCCTATAATGGTCTAGGTGAATTGGAAATGGCAGCTGGAGAATCCCAAAAAGCTCTACAGTACTTTTCAGAAGCCGCCTCGTCTGATTCACCGGCAGGCAAGCAGGCCAGATTATCTCTGCTGCGCTATGACTTTTCAAGTTACGCCACCCAATACATACAGGTGCAGACCGGTCTGAACCATGAAGGCTATGTCCTGGCCAGAATTACCAATCAGGCTCCGCTAGCTGTCAGAAACCTTCAGCTATTAGTCAAGTATCCTGATATCTCCGGCACAATGCACCAGACCACCCGGCTGCTTTCAGAAAACATTCCTGCCGGCCAGGCGTATACAACAAATCTCAATCTGGGTCCCTATGCCAATGCTGCTGCACTCAAGACGATAGATATACAGATCACAAACGGAGACCTGATCGAATAACAAAGGAGGAGAGAGCCATGAAAGTATTTATTCCGTTTTATTCCATGTACGGCCATATCTACAGGATGGCCCAGGCTGTGGCCGAAGGTGTAGAACAGGTAGAAGGGGCTGAAGCCATATTGCGCAGTGTGCCGGAAACACTGTCGCCTGATGTATTGGAAAAGATGGGAGCTATTGAGCCCCAGAAAACCATGTCTCACGTGGAAGTATGCGCCGTGGAGGAACTTGGTGAAGCGGACGGTATTATTTTCGGTACCCCGACACGGTTCGGCAACATGTGCGGCCAGATGCGTCAATTCCTGGATGCCACCGGTTCCTTATGGGTGGCTAACACCTTTGTAGGAAAAGTTGGTTCTGTTTTCACCAGCTCGAATACACAGCATGGCGGACAGGAGGCAACCATACTTTCATTTTACCCGACCCTTTTACACCAGGGCATGATTATCGTGGGCCTGCCTTATACCTTCGAGGGACAACGGCGCATTGACGAAATATCCGTCTTTTCGCCCTACGGTGCTTCAACCATTGCCGGCTCTAAAGGAGAGAGGCTGCCGAGTGATAATGAATTAGACGGTGCCCGTTTTCAAGGAAGACACGTTGCTGCAATTGTCAAAAAACTGGCAGAATGATCTGTACCAGGATAAGGAGAAAAGAATGTCATATATTATGAACACTATCCGACAGAGAAGAAGCATCCGCCGTTATCAGGAACAGGATGTACCGGATGATATTTTAAACGAGGTACTCGAGGCCGCCCGCTGGGCCCCTTCCTGGGCCAATACCCAGTGCTGGAATTTCGTCGTGGTGAAGGATGATGAGACAAAAAGAAAAATTCAGGAAGCTATTTCGCCCCGCAATCCCTCCTCCAAGGCCATTGTCAATGCCCCTGTTCTGCTGGTTGTCTGCGCTCGGTTAAAAAAATCAGGTTACTATAATGATCAGTATCCAACCAAGTTTGGCGACTGGTTCATGTTTGACCTGGGCCTGGCAACCCAGAATATCTGCCTGGCAGCCAGGGATTTAGGACTTGGGTCGGTAATAGTCGGTCTGTTCGACCATGATAAAGTGGGAGAAATAATAAAATTGCCACCTGAGCATGAGGTCATGGTTCTTGTTCCTCTCGGCTATCCAGACCATGCGCCGTCACCGCCAAAAAGGCGCGAATTGCAGGATTTTGTCTATTACGATACTTTTTAGCCTGCATTTGGAAATAAACAAACCAATGAAGCATAAGCCCTGCCCATAATTTTTATTATGGGCAGGGCTTTTCTATTTATTGATGATAAAGATGGAATTTTTGAAGCTCCCCGCGGCAGGTAAGCGAAGACTTCGAGCCGCGAGGAATCTCCTGAGGTAAGGATGTTGATTTTATCAAATGCGCTCACTAACCCCGCAGCAAGCTGCGAGGAATGTGTTCGCAGATCCTGTTCAAAAGTTAAAATAAGGCCAGACAACCTCGACCAGGAGAATTGACATAAAAACAAGGGTCCCGGTAGGCCCCAGGGCATTCTGGGAGTTATAATTGAAATCGATAACCCGAATAGCCCAAACGGATGAGCACAAAACAATCGCAAGCGAAAGCATCAGCATATAACCGTTGTCGTGCATAAGATTACTGCTCAGCGCAGCGTAAAAAAAAATATTAAGAATAGCGATAAAAGTCATAAGAAACTGGCAGGTTCTGATTAAAATCTTGCCTATACCGTAGGTGATTCTATAGAGTCCCAGAGTTTCAAGCATGGCTGAAGATAAAAGAAGGATGACTGATACAATGAAACTAAGGCTAAAGATGAGTGTATTGTTTTTAGAAATGAAATCAACTATGAATTCATAGGAGACCGAGTCCGCAACACCATAAATCCAGTGAGTGAGCATTATGATAAATGCGGTTAAAGCAAAATCTTTGAGTAAGCCAATCATGACTATTTATAATATTCTGTTAGCAGTAGGATTCATTGAATTTAGGCCTTCTGAGATTGATCAGGCATAATCTTCCAGGAAACCGACGGCACGGTCAATTTTATTGATATAGGCGAAGCCCTGGCCCTTTTTATCCAGCTTGGCAGCCTTTACAACTGCCTCGAATACGGTATCGGTCTGGTCAACCTTGGTAACAATCAGAATTATTTCCTTTTCTGGGACGATCAGCTTTGCCAGGACACCGAGTTTTTGCCGCACACCGGTGCCGCGGCCATAGTAATAGGTTGCCCCGGGTGCGCCTGCTTTCAGTGCCGCATCAACCACCCTATCAGCCTTTCCTCGCTGGACAATACAGGTAATGAGATCGAGTTGATTCATAATAAAGTACTCCTTGGTGCGCCAATGTTCGTTGAATATCTAGTAATAGGTTTGCA
>JAFDBU010000235.1 GCA_019313095.1 Deltaproteobacteria bacterium
ATCGGGATCCAGGCATGGTGCTCACCAAACTGGTACAAGGCGGTTGTCCTGTCAAACTTGTAATATAAGGGCAGAGAAATAACAGCTATTACCAGAGTTATTACCAGGGTCCAGTACTTGGCCGCCTCATCATTCTTTAAAACAAGGAGCGGGATGACACCTATAAGCGGCAGGAAGATCAGCAGGCTTAAAATGGGATATCCCAGAGTATTGATGATCAGAAAATCATGCATTTCCTGTTTCCTGTATTGTTTAGCGTTTTATCCAAAAAAATATCCGGCAATTTAATCCCAACAGCAGTCTGTCAGCCCAAGACATAGGCAACGATCAACACGGCGACTATTGAAACAGCATAGTATATGTTGTACTGCAGCCTGCCGTTTTGTACGGTGCGCAGCTTGGCGCCTATTGAACGCACCAGCCGTGCCAGACCATCCACAAATCCATCGATTCCGTGCCAGTCAAACCAGGACCAGAATTTAGCGGTCGTCATCAAAGGATACAGACCAACAGTACGGTAAACCTCTCCAAACCAGGTATCAAAAGCCTGTATAGGTTTTCTGGCCAGCCAGAAAAAGCCCCTGCCGCCCTTTCGGTAAAACCAGTCCATATCGACACTGATGGTTGGTTCCGGGGCCAGCTTCTTGATTAGCAGGAAGAAACCGAGGGCGGTAAAGAGCAGGATCTGCAGGGATTCTGACAGATGGTAGGAGGAATACGGATGATACTGCTGGGCCACGTCGGCATATGGCAGCATTTTATAGAGATACGGGGTGTAGACGCCTATAAAGATACAGAGGAATGAGGCAATTGCCATGGCAATGTTCATGTTCATTGGCGGATCCGCCGCTCTTTCCCAGGTTTCCTTGGAGCAGTTGTTCTTGCCGAACCAGATAAAGTAGGGGACCTTCAGACCGGTATGCAGAAAAGTACCTGCAGAGGCCAGAGTCAGAAGAAAGGCAGGCCAATACATATGTTCGCTAAAACCGGCTGCCACAATCATGGATTTGCTGACAAATCCTGAAAAGAGCGGGAAGGCGGAGATCGATAGGCCTCCGACCAAAGTAAAGACAAAGGCCCAGGGCATTTTCGGGTAGAGTCCCCCCAAGTCGCTGAATTTGCTCTTGCCGGTCATGTAAAGCACAGAACCTGTTCCCATGAACAACAGCCCTTTATAAAGAATATGGGCAAAGGCATGGGCGCAGGCGCCGTTGATTGCCATCTGGGTACCGATGCCGACCCCGGCAACCATGTAGCCGACCTGGCTGATAATATGGTAAGCCAGAAGGCGGCGGGCATCATTTTCCAGAACAGCATAGACAACTCCGTAGAGGGCCATGAAGACACCCAGCGGGATAAGGATGTCAAGGCCGGCAAGTCCGCGGGCCAAGGCATAGACAGCTGTTTTGGTGGTAAAGGCACACATGAAGACAGCACCGGAGACCGTGGCCTCACCGTAGGCATCGGGCAGCCAGGCATGAAACGGCGGCACCGCAGCATTTAAAATAAAGCCGACCATAATCAGGTAGGTATAATACGTAGGATGGGCCACATCGAGCAGGTTGAAGTCAAGTGCACCTGTCGCCTTGTAGCGCAGGACAAAGCCGGCCAGCAAAAACAGACCGCCGGCGGTATGAACCATAAGGTAGCGGAAACCGCAGGGCAGTGATTCCTTGCGTTTCCGGAACCAGACCAGGAAGACAGAGGAAAATGCCATCAGTTCCCAGAAGATGAACAGGGTAATATAGTCGGCGCAGAAAATAACGCCGAGAGAACCACCGACGTACAACCAGGCTGCCATATGCTCCTTAGGATCTTCCACGTGCAGACCATAGATGGTGCCGATAATACACATCAGAGTCATGATGTAGCCGAAAACCTTGCTTAACGCATCAACCCGGCCGAAGGTCAGCTCCCAATCCATAAAATTGACAACACCATAGGTGCCGTTATCCATCATCAGGACACTGGCAAAGGCCAGAATCGGCACGAGAATAAGATAGGGCTTGCGCAGCGGCCCCATGATAAAGGGCAGCAGCAAGGCGCCGATAATGAGAATAAACGCTGGATGAATAAAATCAGTTGTCATAATAATCCTCAGGGGACATTATTCTGAACTTGCTGCCGAACCATTTTGCGTGACCGTACCACTTCGAAAGTATGATGATCAGCACACAGGCGACAAAGCCGAATACCGACCAGAAGCCCGGCAGATGTTCCATGGCGGTATGGGCATGGTGCTTGTCCACTATGGGTGTTGCATCAATGATTACCAACAGAGCCAACACCAAATAGCAGAGCCGGATTACCGTTTTCAGCCGATCCCGCAAGTAGTCGATTAATTTTACTATCATAGCCTCACCGTCTCTATCCTATTAAACTTGCCTCTAAGCCCTTTAATGACCGGCAGGTGCTTCTTGACCCTTTTCCGCCTGAATTTCATGGGGTGGGGCCGTTTCACCATGGCGCGCTTCCGGAACTCCAGGGGATTCAGCCGCTGCTTCGTGGGTCGCGGCTGGCTCTCCATGGCTCTCTGCTGGAACACTGTGGGTATCAGCAGGTGCTCCATGCTCCTGGGCCGATTCTCCATGCCCCCTTACACGCGGGGAGACCATAGGCGCCCCCTCAGGGTTGTACTGCGGCATGGCAACAGCCACGTTATCCGGGGTGACCCGATCCACAAAGTTCATCATGAATCCGGGAAAAATCCCGATAAGGACTGAAATTATGGCCGCAATCATGATCGGAATCACCATGGAAAGCGGCGCCTCCTTGATTCCCTCGTATTTTTCCCCCGGCGGTCGCTTGCCGAAAAATGCCTTGTAGGTGACCGGGGCAAAGTAACCCACATTCAGCAGGGTACTGGCCAGAAGGACCAGCAGAATGCCGACATAATAGGCGTCCATCTCCATCGCGCCTACCAGGAGTTTCCACTTCGTGACGAATCCGGCCACCGGCGGTGCGCCGATCATGGAAAGCGAGGCGATACCAAAGGCGGCAAAGGTAAATGGCATGGTGCGCCCCAGACCGCTCATCTCGGAAATATTTTTCTTATGGCTGGCCACGTAAATAGCACCGGCGCAGAAAAAGAGTGTGATTTTTGAAAAAGCATGATTGGTGATATGGATAAGACCGCCTTCGATGGCAGTCGGGGTCAGAAGCGCCACCCCGAGAATTATATATGACAACTGGCTGACCGTAGAATAGGCGAGCCTGGCCTTCAGGTTGTCCTTTGACAGCGCTATTATCGAGGCCATCAAAATGGTAAACGAAACAAAGTAGGCGGTCGGTACACCCAGGTTCAGGGTACTCATGGTGTCTACCCCGAAAACGTAAAGCATGACGCGGGTTGTGGAGAACACACCAACCTTGACCACTGCCACGGCATGGAGCAGAGCAGAGACCGGTGTCGGGGCGACCATGGCACCCGGCAGCCAGTGATGGAACGGCATGACACCGTTTTTGGCAAAGCCGAAGATACAGCAGATATAGAGTATTGTTACCAGGGTGCTGTTAACATCAGCAGGAAAAATACCGGTGCTGATATTGGTGGCAAAATCAAGGGAGCCGGTCAGCACATAGATCAGGATCATGGCCGGCAAAACAAAACCCTTGGCCGTAGTAGTCAGGTAGACAATGTATTTTCTGGCTCCGGCATAGCCCTCATCATCCTGGTGATGTGCTACCAGTGGATAGGTGCAGACACTGACGATCTCATAAAAGAGATACAGGGTGAAGAGGTTGTCGGCAAAGGCTACGCCGATGGCTCCGAACAGGGCCAGGGCAAAACAGGTATTGAATCTTGTCTGGGCATGCTCCTGCAGGCCGCGCATATAGCCCATGGAATAAAATACTGCTATAATCCATAGAAATGAAGCAGCCAGGGCAAATATCATGGAAAAGGCATCAACCCGGAAGGTGACACTCAGGCCGGGCAGAATATCAAAAACCGTACATTTCAGCATTTCGCCCGCCAGGACATCCGGTACCATTGATGCAATGATCAGGAACATGACAACTGCCGCAACAGTAGACAGACCCTCCCGGAAGTTGGGTTTGCGGCCTGCCATGCTTACCAGGATCGACCCGATTAAAGCGGTTAAAACAGCATACAATGGTTTACATGAAGCAATTTCCATGACCTGTTTCCCTTCTCCTCAAGCTACCCTTTCAACTCCGCCACATCATCGGTATCAATGGTGCGGTAGTTTCTGTAGACAGCGATTATTATACTGAGGGCAATTGCAGCTTCAGCAGCGGCAATACCCATTATAAACAGGGTGAATATCTGGCCCACGGTCGGATCCGGGGCCAGGAATCTGTTAAAGGCCATAAAGTTTATTGAGGCCCCGGCCAGGATCAATTCTCCGGCAATAAGCATGCCGATCAGGGTGCGGCGGTGCACCAGCCCGTAAAATCCAATGCCGAACAGTAATGCTGCGATTATAAGGTAGGTGATAAGGCTGTCGCCGAATGCAGGTATGCTCATGATTCTCCTCCTGCCCGGGTCCTGCCTCCACGGGCCAGAACCAGCGCCCCAATAATTGCCAGAAGAAGCACTAATGAAATGAGTTCAAAGGCCATACTGTAATTCGTCAAAAGAGCCCGCCCCACCTCTTCCAGGGAGCCGTCATTGACCCTCCCTGCAGGTGCCACCCAGGCAGTTTTGCCGGCCAGAGCTGACAGGCCCCAGAAAAGCATGATGCCCAGACCAAAACTCAAAGGCCCCGTAAAGATGCTCTTCTTGAGAACACCACCCGTGGGATTGGGGTCGGCAAGCATGACAGCAAAAACAATGGTGACGCATACGGCGCCGACATAGATCAGCATCTCCATCAGAGCCACAAAGGGGCTGTGCAGATAGTAATAAAGACCGGCAACGCCAATGAAGCAGATGGCCAGGCCGGTGACAGCCCTGATCAACCGTTCTGAATGAGTGGCAATGACTGCACCGAGCACAGTTGTCATTACGATGAAAATAAATATCAGACTTGAAAGTCCTTCAGCTGAAAAGAGAGGCACCATCAACTTTGTTCCTTTAACCGTTTGATAAGGTCATAAATAAAATCTTCCTTTCTCTCGCTCACCTTGTTGTAATCCTTCGAGAATCTGATCGCCCCGAATTTGCAGCTTTCGACGCACTGGCCGCAGAGACTGCAGGTCGTAAAATTAAGGATATACTGGGTCACCACCTTACCTTTGACCCCTTCACGCTTTTCCCCGGCAACAGTTATGCAACCGGTCGGGCAGGCCTTCTGGCACATGCCGCAGACCACGCATTTCGGCTCACCGGTCTCTTCATCAGGGATCAGTTCAATATGCCCGCGGAACCTGGGTTTCATCACCGGCACCTCGTGCGGATATTGCTCGGTGACCACCGGCTCGAAAAAATACTTGCCGGTAATGCCCAATCCGATGAATAGGCTTTTTGTGCCGCTTATCAATTCTTTGAAGTAACCGCTCATAACCAATAAACCTTTCTTTTACAGCCAGGGAAAAATCTTTATCTGCAAAGCTGTCAGTATGAGGTTAAACAACGAAAACGGGATCAACACTTTCCAGGAAAGGTTGAGCAACTCATAAAACTGGGTCCGCGGATAGGTCCAGCGGATCCAGATAACGGTAAAGATCAGGGCATAGAGTTTAAGAAAGAACCAGAACAATCCCCAGATAACGCCGAGAAAGCCGGCCGGATTAAAGGGGATTGGCGCCTGCCAGCCGCCAAGGAAAAGAATGGTTGTCAAGGCACAGCCGATGACGATGTTGGCATATTCACCCATGAAAAAGACACCGAAACCCATGCCCGGGTATTCGGTGTAGGCCCCGGCGACAAGCTCACTCTCAGCCTCGGCCATATCAAAGGGGGCCCTGTTTGTCTCAGCCAGGGAACAGATAAAGAATATGAGAAAGGCTACCGGCATCATAAGGCTCATATCAAGCCGGAAGATATGCCAGTGAAAAAACCAGCCGGACTGTGACCTGATCATCTCATTAAGATTCATGGTATTGGTCACCATGACCATGGTGATAGTCGTAATCAGCATAGGTATTTCATAGGCTATATTCTGGGAAACACAACGGGCTGCTGCAATTACGGCATACTTGTTGGCAGAGCCCCAGCCGCCGAGAAGCAGGCCGAGAACGTTAACCGAGGCAAAGGCAAAGATCATGAGAAGGCCGATATTCACCTCGCGGGCTACAAATGTTTCACTGAAGGGTATAACCATAAAACTCATGATTGCCGGTACCATGACCATGAGCGGGGCCACCATGAAGAGGACAGGGTCGACTCCCTTGGGAAGGAACAGCTGCTTCGTCATGAGTTTGATGCCGTCAGCTATGGGCTGCAGAAGCCCGTACGGTCCGACCTCCTTGGGACCTATGCGGCGCTGGATATGTCCGGCTCCTTTTCTCTCACACCAGACAAGGTAGGCGGCATTGAGCCCGGCAAAGGCCATCACGAAAACAATAAAAAGGATCACTCTGAACGGTTCAGGCATTGTTGTCTTTTACATCCTTTTCATCTTGGTTTATCTTATGCAGCTTCTTTCTGCTTCCTGAAGAAGATTACAAATTATCGGTCAATCTCGGGGATCACCAGATCAAGGCTTCCCATGAGCGCCAGGGCATCGGGAAGCAGCATACCTCTGGCTGCCTCGTTAAAAAGACTCAGGTTGGAAAAGGTCGGCGACCGCAGCTTCAGGCGATAGGCCTGGTTGGTGCCGTCACTGACAAGACGCACACCAAAAGAGCCGCGCGCGGCCTCAACTGCATGATAGTAGTCACCTTTCTCCGGCTTGATAATCCTGGGGGGCTTGGCAGCCATAACCGGTCCTTCCGGCAGCTTGTCAAGTGCCTGCTCTACGATACGCATGGACTGCTCCATTTCGTCCATTCGTACCATATAGCGTGCCATAGAATCTCCCTCCTCATAGACCGGGATATCAAAGTCAAATTCCGGATAGACCGAATAGGGCTCGTGCTTGCGCACGTCAAAATTAATGCCCGACCCCCTTGCCACCGGACCGGTCGCGCCATACCGGCGTGCCATGTCCTTGGAAATAGGACCGATATCTTTCAGCCGTTTGATCAGGATTATATTTTTCGTCACCAGGGCATCATACATCGGCATCCTTTTGCGCAGCCGTTTAATGAATTCCCTGGTTCCGGTGATAAATGAATCTTCAATATCGTTGTATACTCCGCCGAAACGGAAATAGCAGTAGGTCAGCCTTGAGCCGGTCACAGATTCCAGCAGGTCTAGGATCTGTTCACGATCATCAAAGGCATAAAGCAGCGGCGTGAAGCCGCCAAGGTCAAGGACAAAGGCGCCGAACCAGAGAAGATGGCTGGAAATCCTGTTCAGTTCAACGGTAATAACCCTCAGGTACTCGGCCCGTTCCGGGACCTCAATACCGGCTGCCCTTTCAACGGCTGCTACATAGCCATGATTATAGGACAGGGCGCCCAGGTAATCCATTCTGCCGCAGTTGGGCAGAAACTTGGCCCAGGTCCTGTTTTCCCCCATCTTTTCATGCATGCGGTGGATATAACCCAGAACCGGTTCAGCCTCGACGATATATTCACCGTCCATAACCAGTTTGACCCGGAGAACGCCGTGGGTGGCTGGATGCTGCGGTCCCAGGTTGAGGGTAAAGGTTTCCTGATTCACGTCTTGTTGTAATAATCCGTTCATGCTTTGAAATCCTTCAGCAGTGGATGGAAGTCAGCATCTTCCGGCAGGAGCAGCGGTTCGAGATTGGGGTGGCCGGTAAATACAATGCCGAAAAAATCGTGGGTTTCTCTCTCGTGCCAGTCGGCACCCTGGTATATATGGGAAATAGTCTGTATTTCCGCTTTGTTACGGTCCAGTCTTGCACGGATTACAACCCGGCACAGTTCATCGAAGTGGTTGAAATCATAGACTACTTCCAGCTCCTGATCAGCAATCCAGTCAACCCCGGTGACGGCCTCGATAAAAAAGCCCTGACGGTTAAGAATCTCGGCAGCAGCCACAACTTTCTCGGGCGGCAGGGCAACATCCAGGTGATACCCCTTGACCTGATAATCAGTTTCCTGCGGTCCCGGTGGTGGTGGAGGTGGTTCAGCCGCTTCAGCTCCAGCTTTCTCCTCTTCTGCCGTGCTGCTTTCCCCAGCCTGTGCTTCTGCTTCAGAGGCAACTTCTGCTGCCGGTGCAGCATCTTCGGTCGGAACTTCAGTCTCCGCAGCTTCCTTGACATCAGGTTTGGCCTGGAGCTCTTAATACAGACTGCTTAATGCCTCTTTTATCTTTGCCAGCAGCATTTTCTACTTGGCCTCCACCCGTGGCCATCTCCGGAAGCCGGTGACCTTTTCTTCAAGTTGCAAAATACCTTCAATAAGTGCCTCAGGTCTGGGCGGGCAACCGGGAATATAAACATCCACCGGCAGGAATTTATCCGCTCCCTCGACAATGCCGTACTGGCCTTCGAAAACAAAGGGACCGCCTGAAATGGCGCAGTTGCCCATGGCAATTACCCACTTGGGTTCCGGCATCTGGTCATAAAGTGTTTTAACCGCCGGCTCCATTTTCTTGGAGATGGTTCCCGCCACGATCATGACATCGCACTGTCTCGGTGAGGGCCTGAACACTTCCGCCCCGAAACGGGCCAGGTCAAATCGTGAGGCGCCTGTCGCCATCATTTCAATAGCGCAGCAGGCAAGGCCGAAGGTCATTGGCCACAATGAATTGGCCCGCCCAAGTGACAGAATCTTGTCAAGGGTATCAAAATGAATTATCGGGGGTTGTACGTCTTGCGTTCCCACTTGAACACTCCCTTTTTCCATGCATACACTAGTGCCAGCGATAAAATGCCGACGAAAATAAGGATCTCCACAAAGTCACGAATAACAAAGCCGCTGTCATAGGCCAGGGCTACTGGAAACAGGAAAAGAATGTCAACGTCAAAGGCGAGAAAAATTAAGGCATAAAGGTAGTATACAATACCGAACCTGATCCAGGCATCCCCGATCGGTTCAACACCGCATTCTATAAACTGCCTGGTCTTGTTTGAAATGTTTCTGGTACTGCGGGGGGCAAAAATATGAGCAATAATAAATGGCCCTACTGCCATAAGAAGACCGCCCAGAAAAAAGGCGGCAACATAAAGATGGTCCAATATAGGTTGTTGTGCCACGCTAAGAGCTCCTTGTTAAGGTAGCAGGTTAACACTCCGCTTAGCGGCAGTTTCATAATTCAAACACTACCCCTTGTCAAGGACAAACTAAGCAAGGTTTTAGAAAAAATTCCCACCTGGTAAGCCCTGGCACCAAGCTAAAGTACCACAATGTATCAGCTCAAAAACGGCGGGCAAAATTGGAAATTTCGGCATCCGCCTACAATGACAGCAAGTTAGGTATTTATACCCATAACCAAATTGGGCATTTTTACCAGGTTTTGAAAAAAGAACCGGGAACTGCATATCACTCATTTGTCAGGATATATTGAAGCTCCCTCGCGGCAAGCTGCAAGGAATCTCCTGATGTAAGGATGTTGATTTTATCAAATGCGCTCACTAACCCCGCAGCAAGCTGCGAGGAATGCGTTCGCTTTTCCTGTTCAGCAGCTTTTCGATGCTAACCATCTGGATGCAGATTGCCACTAGTTCCATCGCTGTTTTAACATCTGCAGCAACAGGAAATGAAGGAGCAATGCGGATATTTTTATTTTCCGGATCCTTGCCATAGGGAAAGGTTGCCCCGGCTGGTGTCAGTTTGACTCCCGCTGCTGCCGCTTGTTTGATTACATCCTGGGCGCAGCCGGGCAGAGTATCAATACTGATAAAATAGCCGCCGTTCGGTTTACTCCATGATGCTATCTTGCTACCGGCAAGTTCTTTATCAAGTACATCCAGAACAGCATCAAACTTCGGTTTCAGAATTTTCGCATGTTTTTTCATGTGCGCTTCGATGCCGGCAAGATTTTTGAAGAACAGCACATGCCTCAACTGATTCAATTTATTAGGCCCGATAGTCTGGTACTTTATCTTGCTAAGGATGAATTCTATATTCTTTCTGCTTGCCGCCATCATGGCCACGCCTGATCCGGCAAAGCTTATTTTTGATGTTGAACCGAAGAGCAGGGTCCGCTCCGGGTTACCAGCATCCTTACTGGCGGTTAACATGTTTTTCAGAGGGTCTCTTTTCTCTGAAAGGTGATGTACCGCATAGGCATTATCACAGAATATTTTGAAATCATTTGCCTTGGTCCGCATGGCGGCCAGCCGTTCGACCACAGCATCGGAATAAGTAACTCCGGTAGGGTTACTGTATTTGGGAACACACCATATACCTTTTATATCTTCATCTGCGGCAGCAAGTTCCTCAACGGCATCCATGTCAGGTCCTTCAACACCCATGGCAACGGTTATCATCTCAATCCCGAGGTACTGACAAACGGCAAAATGCCGATCATACCCCGGGCTGGGACAGAGGAATTTGATCCTGTCCTGTTTTCCCCAAGGCTGCGTGCTGTCCGCAAACCCGTAGACCAGCGCCCCCATCATGGTGTCATGCATCATTTTCAGGCTGGCACTGTCACCGACGATAATCTCGTTGTCAGCAACTTCCAGATAATCGGCAAACAGTTTTTTTGCCTCGTTGATACCATCAAGCCCGCCGTAATTCCGGCAATCAACCCCTGAGTGGGAACGGTATTCACGGCTGATGTCACCGGTCAGCATTTCCATGGCAAGATCCAGCTGCTCGGGACTGGGTTTACCGCGGGTCATGTCCAGGGTGAGGTTTTTTCCCTGAAACGCAGTGTAACGGGCTAACAGTTTTTCCTTCCGGGCCTGTAAATCAGCGGTGCTTTGTTCTGCAAACGGTGTCATGTTTACATTCCTTATATATAGTTACAAGTGAGAAAATGCATGAGGCATTGGTGTATAATCATGATTCAACAATTTGTTCCTGAATTATATCGGCGCCAAGAATAATGCACTTCTTTTAAAAAAAGGCCGTGGGCAGGTGCGGTTGGTCCTGCGGCCGACCTGTCTCCGGCAGCCAGGATATCGGCCATCTCTGAAGGCATCAATCTGCCCTGCCCAATCTCAAGCAGGGTACCGACAATATTCCTTACCATATGGCGCAAAAAGCCGTCACCGGTAATTACGAATCTATGATAATTTCCATCCCGGGTTTTATTGATTCCGGCCTCGATTATGGTTCGTACTGCTCCCCTGCCAATTGATTCCGGATCACGGGAACCGGAACCCTCAAAGCTTGAAAAATCATGGGTGCCGGTGACATGTGCCAGGCCCGCCTCCATTGCCGCGAAATCAAGTTCCGGGAATATATGGGTCCAGTAAAGACGTTCTGTCGGCAGCTGCACCGGACCGTTTGTCAGATTGTACCAGTATGTTTTGGCCCTGGCACTTCGCCGGGCATGAAAATCGGCTGCGACCTCGGCTGCAGCCAGTATCCTTATGTCGCCCGGCAGCAAACTGTTTAAACCCTTGGCAAAACCCTGACAGGGAATATTGGTGCAGGTCTCAAAGTTGGCCACCATGCCCAAGGCATGAACGCCGGCATCAGTTCTGCCGGCCCCATGCAGACAGCAGTATTCGCCTGTCATAACCTGGAGCCCTTCCTCGATAACACCCTGAATTGTCTTTTCAGACTTCTGCTTCTGCCAGCCGGCATATCCTGTTCCATCAAAAGCCAGCAGTAGCTTTATGTTTCGCTTCTGGCTCACGGGAACAACGGCACCCCGAGAAGTCCCCTGGTCTCCGGCAGTCCGCACATGAGGTTCATATTCTGTACCGCCTGCCCGGCTGCTCCCTTGACCAGGTTATCGATTGCCGCCAGAACAACTATTCTGCCGGTCCTGCTGTCAAATTTAAAACCCAGATCACAATAATTTGATCCCCGGACAAACTGTGTTGCCGGAAATGCCCCTGGTTCACAGAGTCTGACAAAAGGCTCATTCTTATAAAAATTCCGGTACAGTTCATACACCTCATCATCTGTCATGGACTTGCTCATTGTGGCATAGATCGTACTGAGAATACCTCGGGACATCGGCAGGAGATGCGGTGTAAAGGATATGGCAACTGATTTATTACACAGTGCGCTTATTTCCTGCTCCATCTCCGGAGTATGGCGGTGTGCTGCAACCTTATATGCTTTAAAACCTTCAGTCACTTCACAAAAAAGTGTCCCGGTCTGGGCCAGGCGTCCGGCCCCTGAGGCACCGGACTTTGAATCAACTATCAGGGTTTCAGGTTCGACAACCCCGGCCTGCAGCAACGGCGCGACACCTAGAATTACGCTGGTGGGATAACATCCTGGGTTTGCCACCAGCTGGGCTGCCGCAATCTGCTGCCGGTGCAGTTCGGGAAGGCCATAGATTGCCTTAGCAAGGTATTCCTGTGCTGTGTGCTTCTGGTACCACTTTTCATAAACAGCTGCATCGTGGATCCTGAAATCAGCAGACAGATCAACGACCTTTTTCCCTACCCGTAATAGATCAGGAACAATTGCCATGGCTGTCTGGTGTGGCACCGCCGTAAAAAACAGATCCGCCCGTTCCGCCAGCTTTTCCATCTGCAGATCTTCACAAACAATGTCAACCATGCCGGCCAGACTAGGATATACATCGGCAAGCTTTTTCCCTTTATATTGCCTTGATGTGGCCACTTTAAGCTTGACATCAGGGCAACTGCAGAGCAGGCGTGCCAGTTCCACCCCGGTATAGCCTGATGCCCCTACGATTCCGATACGGATCATTTTGTTCTCCTGATTTATTTGCAGCTTAAGAAGGATTGGTTAACAAATAACAATGGATCGAACAGTAATAAATATAAACAAAAAAAAACAGGGGAAGACAACAGCAAATGTGTCTTCCCCTGTGTGTCAAATACGGGGTTTGAAACCGTAAAATAAATTTTATCGTTTCGAGAACTGGAATTTTGCCCTGGCTCCTTTCTGACCATACTTCTTTCTTTCCTTGGCTCTGGGGTCCCTCGTCAAAAGGCCTGTTTTCTTCAAGGTCAGCCTGTATTCGGGGTTAACCTCCAGCAAAGCCCTGGAGATACCATGGCGCAGAGCTTCTGCCTGGGCATTCTTACCGCCGCCTTTCAGGGTGGCAAAGACATCATATTGCTCGTTTGTTTCAGTC
>JAFDBU010000236.1 GCA_019313095.1 Deltaproteobacteria bacterium
GCCGCTCTTTTCAACAAAGGCATACATGTACTCCACATTTATCCCTGCTTCATTGAGCACCGCCAGTACTTTTGCAAGACCTCCCGGCCTGTCGGCCACCTCGACTGCGATTACAACCGCCCTGCCGACCGTAAAACCTTCATCTTTTAAAACCTCTGTAGCCTTGTCGGTATCGTCTACTATCAGACGCAGAATACCAAAATCAGCAGTATCAGCTACCGAAAGGGCCCTGATATTGATATTGCTGTCGCTCAGAGCCCTGGTAATTGCAGCCAGACGACCGGATTTATTCTCTAAGAATACGGCTATTTGATCAACTTTCATTTCCCACCTCGCGCTGAACTGGAATCAAAGAATGCCCCGCACTGTTCCAGCTGAAAACGAACAAATGCAAAACATTGTAATTATAAACAACTATAATTTACGGTTGTCAATCACCCGTTTCGCTTTACCTTCACTTCTCTGGATCGTTTTGGGTTCAACCAGGGTGATCTTACAGGTTGAACCGATCAGGTCTTTTATCTCCGCCTGGATACGCTTGCTTAAACTCTCGAGATTCTTTACTTCATCGGAGAAGAGCTGATCGCTCACCTCAACCTGGACTTCCATGGTATCCATCGAGCCTTCCCGGTTCACAATGATCTGGTAGTGCGGCTCAACTCCTTCAATCCCCATAAGGACATGCTCAACCTGGGTCGGGAAGACATTGACCCCGCGGATGATCAGCATGTCATCTGTGCGGCCGGTTATTTTTTCCATCCGCACAAATGTCCGGCCGCAGACACACGGTTCGCTGATAAGCCTGGTGATATCCTTGGTCCGATAGCGGATAAGCGGGAAGGCCTGTTTGGTCAGGGTGGTGAAAACCAGCTCACCCTGCTCACCCATGGGCAGCACCCGGCCGGTATCAGGATCAATAATCTCCGGCATAAAGTGGTCCTCAAAAATGTGCATGCCGTGCTGTGCTTCAATGCACTCCATGGAAACGCCGGGGCCGATTATTTCACTCAAACCATAAATGTCAATGGCTTTCAGGCCCAGCTTTTTCTCGACCTCTTCCCGCATATTCTCACTCCACGGTTCAGCGCCGAAAATACCGACCCGGAGGGAAAGTTTGGAAGTATCCACGCACATGTCCTCCATGGTCTCAGCAATATTTAAGGCATAAGATGGTGTTGACAGCAGGACATTGGAACCGAAATCCTGCATGATCATGATCTGTCTTTTCGTCTGGCCGCCTGAGATAGGTATAACGGTGGCGCCCAGTTTTTCTGCTCCGTAATGGGCTCCAAGGCCACCGGTGAACAGGCCATAGCCGTAGGCATTGTGTACCACATCACCCCGGTGCACACCGCCGCAGGCGAGAGATCGTGCCATGACCTCGGCCCAGGTCTCGATATCCCGTTTGGTGTAACCGACAACCGTCGGTTTGCCGGTGGTGCCAGAAGAAGCATGGACCCTGACAACCTGGTCGAGCGGCAGGGTAAAGAGCCCGAATGGATAGTTGTCCCGCAAAAAATCCTTGGTAGTAAAGGGCAGTTTCTGCAGATCAGCCAGAGATTTGATGTGCTCAGGCTTAACGCCGATCTCATCCATTTTTTCCCGATAGGGCTTCACCCGGTAATAAACGCGTTCCACCAGGTCCTGCAGCCTTTTCAGCTGCAGGTTCTCCAGCTGCTCCCTTGGCATTGTTTCAAATTCTTCGTTCCAGATCATCCCTGTCACCTTAACCTTTTAAACAGCTGCTAACTTTCTGCCTTCATGAAAGGCTTTAATATTTACATCCCTAAAACGCTCAGGGATCCGTTCATTCATTACATCCACGTAGACCTGCTCATCAATCGGCAGATAGGTCGAGAGTAAGCCTACCATGACGATATTGACCGCCCGGACCTCACCAACTCTGCTGGCAATTTCAAAAGCATCCAGTTCCCTGACATGAATATCACGGCTTGTCAGCTCCTCCAACACGTTTCCGGGATAGGTCATCTTGCCTGTGGCCACGGCAGGCGGATAAATTTTATGGGTGTTTACAATAACCTTGCTTTGGCTGTGCATATACGGCAGATAGCGCGCAGCTTCAATCATCTCAAAAGCAACAACTATATCCGCTTCTCCCGGACTGATCAACGGCGAATAAACCGTGGTGCCATACCTGAGATGTGCGGTAACTGAACCGCCGCGCTGCGCCATACCATGCACCTCGCTTTTTCTAACATCCATACCTGCCGCCAGCAGACTGTATGCCGTCACCTCGCTGGCCAGAAGGATACCCTGGCCGCCGACGCCGCAAAAGAGAATATTGCCCTGTTCACTCATTACTTGTCCTCCTTTATGCTGATGGCGTCAAATTTACAAAGCTCGACACACTGACCGCAGCCGTTGCATAACTCCCAACTGATCTCGGAATAACCCTTCTGTTTCTCTTTAAAACCCAGCTTCGCACCCTCCTCCGGGGTCACCGGAATCCAGTGGATTGCAGGACAGCCAAGACCCAGGCATGCCATGCAACCAGTACATTTTTCCGTAACTGTATGATAGGGCACCTTCGGGCGTTTCTTTTCAGAAGGGATCAGGACACAGGGAGCCTGGCTTA
>JAFDBU010000237.1 GCA_019313095.1 Deltaproteobacteria bacterium
GGTATAATTGGAACCGAAAATCTGAACTCCAGCCTGCAGGAAAAGTTGAATCCGCAAAAGATTCCCAGTGAAGGTAAGCAGCGGCGTCTGTATGTTGGAGATAAGGTTATGCAGATCCGCAACAACTACGATAAAGAGGTCTTTAATGGCGATCTGGGTATTGTCTCCGGTGTTGACAGGGAGGAAGAGAGTGTCGAAGTTGACTTTGAGGGCAAACGAGTGCTATACGAAGCAGCGGACCTGAATGAGATTGTCCTGGCCTATGCCGTGACAGTGCATAAATCCCAGGGTTCAGAATTTCCCTGCGTTATTATTCCCCTGCACACCACTCATTATCCTCTTCTGCAAAGAAACCTTATATATACGGCCGTAACACGCGGGAAAAACCTCGTTGTCCTGGTGGGCAGCAAAAAGGCTATTCATATAGCCATTCAAAACAACCGTGTTGTTAAGCGTCATACTATGCTCAAAGAAAAGCTTCAGTCAAATCAGCTTCCACTTCAGTAATAGTTTCTCCCCGTGAATGGGGCAATATCTTCATCGGTGCCACAATGTGGCTTGGTATCTGTTTGTTTTCAGGTGGATAATCTTTACGCTTCCCATGTTCTCATTTTAAAAAAGAATTAAAAAAATTTACGCCGAGGGTGTTTTTTCTTGTTGATAAATCGTTTTAAACATGATAGGACTCCGCTAATTATTTATGAATGACCATTCAATCATTTGGTGCTGTAAAACCAGCACTGCTGGATAAGCAGAGATGGATTTAGAAACTTTATTGGCTGAAAAAAAGAAAGCTGTTATTGAAAAGTGGATAGATCAGGTTTTGGATTCATACGGCTCGCCTGAGTTTTTTAAAAAACAGAAGGATCGATTTGCTAATCCAATCGGGGCGACAATATCTGACGGCCTGACGAAACTTTATACTGTTCTGGTTGAAAACAAGGATCTTGAAGAAGTCACAAAACCCCTGGAGGATGTTATCAAGATTCGTGCTGTCCAGGATTTTACGCCATCTCAGGCTGTACTGTTTGTCTATCAGTTCAAATATATCGTGCACCAGGAATTGGCCAGGGAAAAGAACCGGGATGATATGACGGCAAGCCTAGAGGCACTTGCTGCACGAATCGATAAAGTGGCGCTCATGGCTTTTGACATTTATATGAACTGCCGGGAGCGCTTGCACCAGATACGGGTAAATGAAGTGTTGAGCGGCAGATCTGCATTAACCGACGGCACTAAATGTATATCGGCAATGCTGAAAAGTAATCAAACCGAGTTGGCAGATAACAATCAAAACAACAGACTAACCTGAAGCGAGGTAACGATAAATGAAGCACGCATTCCTTGCAGTTATTGCCCTTATAGCCATATCATGGATAGGTTCGCTGGTAGGACTAGACTATTTATTCGGTGTGGTGTTCCCCTATTTGGCCTTTGCGATATTTCTCGGTGGTTTTATCTACCGGGTCATGAACTGGGCCAAGTCACCGGTACCCTTCCGGATTCCAACCACCAGCGGCCAGGAGAAATCTCTGGACTGGGTGCAGCAGGATAAACTTGATTGTCCTGCCACCTTCTGGCAGGTAATTGGCAGAATGCTTCTGGAAGTGTTTGCTTTCCGCTCTCTGTTTAAAAATACCAAGGCGGAAATCCATGACGGCCCGAAGCTGGTCTACGGTTCCACCAAGTGGCTCTGGTTTTTCGGCCTGTTATTCCATTACAGTTTCCTGACCGTTGTGCTGCGCCATATGCGCCTGTTCCTCAACCCGGTGCCTGCCTTTATTACCCAGATTGAATTTTTTGACGGTATCTTCCAGGTCGGCGTACCTGTCCTGTACCAGACAGACCTTGTATTTGTCGGTGCCGTGACCTTTCTGTTTCTGCGCCGGGTAATCATACCACAGGTTCGTTATATCTCTTTTGCTGCGGACTATTTCCCACTTTTCCTGATCTTTGCCATTGCCGCTACCGGTATTCTGATGCGTTACTTCATCAGGGTGGACGTAGTCACCATCAAACAACTCACAGTTGGACTTGCCACCTTTTCACCCACCATTTCGGGTGATATCGGTGCAATTTTTTACATTCATGTATTCCTGGTATCAGCTCTGATGGCTTACTTTCCATTCAGCAAGCTGATGCACCTGGGCGGTGTTTTCATGAGCCCCACCAGGAACCTTGCCAACAACAACCGCATGGTCCGGCATGTCAACCCCTGGAATGATCCCAATATAAAACCGCATTCCTATGCAGACTATGAGGACGAGTTCAGGCAGTTCATGGCTGATGCTGACATACCGTTGGAAAAGGAATTGCCACCGGAGCCGGAGCCGGAACCGGAAGCTGAAGAAACAGAAAAACCCGCCGCTGATACTGCTGCTGAGCCTGCAGCCGAAGAAGCTCCAGCCGAAACTCCAGCTGAGAAGGAATAACTACTATGGCAGACACAAAAGTAGAACAGATGAGTGTTAACGTTGTCAAAGAACCATCTTTGATGACCGGGGCCATACCCCGCAAGGATTGGATGGACACCACGGTGACCTTCAAGCCGGGCAACTACTGTTACCCAGCCAAGAAGAGTATAGTTGAGTATCTTAGCAAGGGTCTGCCCGGGCTTTTTGGAGAGCCCCGTGAATGGACGGTTGAAAGTGATGACTGGCAACTCCCTGAGAACTGGGTTGAGATCATTCTGCAGGGGATGCGGGAACGGCTTGACAAGTTCCGCTCCTTTAAGGTGTTCATGGATATCTGTGTACGCTGTGGAGCCTGTGCTGACAAGTGTCACTTTTTCCTGGGCACAGGGGATCCTAAAAATATGCCGGTGCTCAGGGCCGAGCTTTTGCGGTCAGTTTACCGTGGCAATTTTACCAAGGCCGGCAAGATCCTCGGTTCCATAGCCCGCGGACGGCCTATGACTTTTGAAGTCCTGAAAGAATGGTTCATGTATTTTTATCAGTGTACTGAATGCCGCCGTTGCTCTGTTTTCTGCCCCTACGGCATTGACACAGCGGAAATTACCATGATGGCCCGTGAATTGCTGCACCTGGTGGGTGTCGGTACCAACTGGATCCTGGAACCGGCAGCCAACTCCAACCGGACAGGAAATCATCTCGGACTGCAGCCCCATACTTTCAAACAGAATGCCGAATTTCTGCTGGACGATATTGAGGAAGTAACGGGCGTCAAACTGAACAGTCTTAATTTCAACCGCAAGGGTGCGGAAGTACTCTTTGTCATACCGTCGGCCGATGTCTTTGCCGAGCCTGGCATTTTTACCTTCATGGGCTACCTGCTTCTTTTTGAGCATATCGGTCTTGATTATACGATCACTACCTATTCTTCAGAAGGCGGTAACTTCGGTTCCTTCACCAATATCGAACTGATGAAGAAACTGA
>JAFDBU010000238.1 GCA_019313095.1 Deltaproteobacteria bacterium
AGGGATGGCTTCAGCAGCTATCCCATGTCCCATGTCTTTAATTGAAATCTTGATGTATTCCCCGGATTTCAGGGGTAGGCCGTCACCTTCCGTGACAGTAATATTCTCAGCACTGACATTAATAATGCCTCCTTCAGGCATTGACTGGTCGGCATTGATTATGATGTTGTTCAAAACCTGGGCTATCTGCCCGGTGTCAACCTCACAGGGGTGCAGGTCTTCCGAAATGCTGAAATCGCATTTGACATTAGAACCACGCAGGACAAAAGTTGCTGAATCTTTGAGTAGATCGCTGATTGAGGCAGTTTTCATTATCGGGGCGCCCCCTTTGGAAAAGGTGATCAGCTGCTGGGTCAATCCCGTGGCCCGGATACAGGCCTTTTCAGCTTCAACCAGCCTGGTATGGATATTACTTTTAGGCTCGACATTCATTTTGGCCAGGGAGATATTTCCGATAATAGCTGTCAGGATATTGTTGAAATCATGGGCAATCCCTCCGGCAAGTACCCCTATTGATTCAATTTTTCTGGCCTTTTCAAGTTCTTCCTGCAGGTTTTTTTCACTTGTAACATCACGAAAGACTACCACAACCCCCAGAATTTCACTGGAACGGTCAAAAATCGGGGCAGCGCTGTCTTCTATCCGGTACTCCCTGCCTTTCCTGTCAATAAGAATGATATTGTCGGTGAATTCAACAACCTGCTTGGATTCAACAACTTCTCTGACAAAGTCGTCTTTCGGCTCCCGGCTTTTCGCATCAATAACATGAAAGACTTCAGCAAGTTTCTTGCCGCTGGCTTCTTCTTGGCGCCAGCCGGTAAGAGACTGGGCAACCTTATTCAGCATGACGATGGTGCCTTCAGTAGTGGTAGAGATGACACCGTCACCAATACTGTTCAAGGTGACGGCCAATCGTTCTTTCTCAGCCGAAAGAGCAGTTTCGTATTCCTTCACCTGCGAAATGTCCTGGAAGTTCTCAATAATGCCGATGCACTCGCCTTCCGCATTCAGGAACGGCCTTGCCGTCACTATATAGTTTATCTTCTCCCCACTGGGGTGAACCTTTAATACCTCGTTAGAAATAAACTCCTTGCCGCCAAGAACCTGCCTGACCGGACACTCATCAGTGTGGCATAAATTACCGGGACGGGAGTCATAGCATTTGATGTGAACAGCCGGATCAGATGAATTTTTGAACACGGAGAAATAGGCGTCATTGGCCATCAAAATTTCATAATCCAGGCTTGTTATGCATATGGCATTGGAATTGTTGAGAACGCTTTCAAGGGCTGCTTTTGATTGGACGAGTTCATCCTCTGCGCGTTGATGTTCCATGACCTCTTCCTGTAGCAGTAAATTGGCCCTTTTGCGCTCCTTTATCTCGTTTTCCAGCGAGTTGTGATATTCCTGCAGTTGGCTGGCAAGGGTATTAAAACTTTTTGCCAGGCCGCTTATTTCGTCATTGCCGTGAACATCCAGCAAGTTAAACTGTTTGAAGTTTTTCATCGTTGCAGCATTTTCAAAATGGCTGGCAATTTTTGATAAACGCAGGGTAATGAAAAACCGGACCGCGATAAAAAGGGCAACCAGGAGAAAAATTAATGCTGCACCTATCAGGGTGAAATTGGTTTTCAATTCATGCCATAAATGTTTCTGAATGGTGCTGAGCGGAATGGCAACGGTATCCATGGCAATGACTTCGCCAACCGGCCTGTGGAATCCTGCAACAGAGCCGTAACGGTTAAGCAGTGATTGAGGGGCGTCCTCCGGGACACCGTGACAGCGAAGGCAGGAATCCTCCATTCGTCTGGCATTGAACTTGGCAAAGTATATTTTGCCGTTCATGGAAATATTTCCCTGCCAGAGCTTTTCATCAGGATTATCGTTGAAGTATTTTATGATCTCAAGTTCTTCTTGGCTGGCCTGGTTGGCAGGATTCCGCGGGTTATCTGAAGAAAATTTCAGGATAATACCAGGAAATTTTTTCTTGGTTTCCTCAAATACCGCCCGGGCTACAAATGAGGTTGACATTGTTTCGGGAATAAACTCATCTTCCCCAACAAATTCATACATCACAGGCCTGATGTGATCTCTGACATAATTGCGTATTTCCAGATCAAACTGCAGGGCCAGGTCAGCCTGCTGGTTGACAAGTTGCTGAGCGTGTTCGATAGATGCCAGGTAAGTCCGGTGGAACAGGAATGCCGAGAAGAGAATTACAAAGACACCGACAATGACAAATAATTTTAAGCCAATGCTTTTCATGGTCGCCTCTCTGGTAGAGCATAATTTACATCGTGTTAATTGAGCGCCCATAAACGCGCAGAACAGGGTTTCTAGTTTAAAAACTTACCATATCCAGGGAGAATTACACATATGAAATTTATCTATGGGTAAAGACTGTGTTCTTGTTTCTCAATGATCACCGGCCGCCAAAACAGCAATCTGCTGAAACAGTCATATGAGATGTATCTTTCGAGGTTGAAAGGTCGAAGAGTTTATACGCTGATCCGGGTTGGAATTTTTTTGTCAGTTGTTTCCTTATTTAATGATCTAAGGGTTTATGATCCAACGGGAAGGAAAAAAACCGGCAAGAAATTTAAACAGTCATGCCGGGGGGTGCATTCTTCAGCGTAAGATTCTAGTGTTTGAGATTCATACCGCACCTGCATTTGCCGGGTTTATCGGAAACTGTATTGCAGTATCATGGACCGCCTTAATTACAGGCTAAAAAGATTAAGAGGAGTTAACAGATTTTGTCGTTGTTGCTTTTTTTTTAATAATTTTCTTTTACAGAAATATTTTTGGGCGGAATACGCTGATCATAGTCCATAAATATGTCATTCCTGAACTCTCCAGAATATTTTGTGCCATCCGGTTCTGTGTAGACGCCCTGACCGGTCCTTTTACCGTCTTTGAAGCCTCCGGCATATGTTGAACCATCTGCATAGGCGAACATCCCCTGGCCGTTAATATTGCCGTCTCTGAAAGTCCCCACATATTTTTCATTATTTGCAAAAGTATATTTTCCCTGACCGTGGTAGCTACCGTTTTTAAATTCCCCGGTATATTTTGATCCGTCGGCATGGGTGAGAATACCATTACCGTTCTTGCTGCCGTCCTTGAACTCACCGGTATACTGCGAACCGTCAGCATAGGTGAACGTTCCCTGACCCTGAATTTTGCTTTCATAATATTGGCCGCTGTAAACAGCACCATTGGCAAAGGTGAAAGTGCCAAAGCCATGGTATTCACCATCCTTGAATTCCCCAACATATTGTGTCCCGTTGGCATAGGTGAAGGTTCCCTGGCCGTGATAACGGCCATCACTGTATTCACCGTCATATATAGAGCCGTTAGCAAAATAAAAAATCCCCTGGCCTGAATATTTTCCGTTTTTAAATTCACCCTCATACCTGGAGCCATTGTGAAACACCATGGTACCTGAACCGTTTTGGCACCCACCTTTGATGCAGCCGGTTTCAAGGCCAGAGGAATGGCCGGCAACGAGGAGAACCGTAAGGAGAGACATAAAGAGCAGAGATTTTTTCATAAAACCCCCATGCAACATTTTTTCCAGTAGTAACGGCAGAAACTATCTGATAGCATAAGAAACATTCTAACCTTCAATAAACATGCGTGCATCTTCTCTGTCTTCAGGATATCTGTTCAGAAGGATGTTGCGACATTTTATAATTTACCAGAATCTCTGGTAGAATACGAGCTTCAATTTGTCTAAGATCAATAAACGGGGTTGTTTCAAAACCCCACCAGACAAAGATTTGTATCAAAAAAAGAGAAACAATAAATTTTCAGATAATCATTTCTGTTCAAGTCTGCAACATGCTGCAATAATGCTTTAAATCTGTTTTTCCTGAGTAGTATATTTCCTACATTGTGTCCAAGGGTATACGTTTTGGGCAAAAAATGAATAGTGATTCATTTTTTTCTTGACACTCGTTCAGGCTTCCATAATATTACTTTTGTAATAGTTAACACAGCAACAGGAGTTAAACTTTGTGGGTTATATTGAAAAAACCACCACGATGCCTCCAGTGGTCCGGTCAGCCGTTGGGGGACAGTTTTGGACTGCGGCAATTTTAATGGAGAGATCAATATTTGATAAATTGTCAGGGGTTTGGAGGGCTTGTAATAATGATTTATCAAGAACAGCTGAAACAACTCGTTAACATTTACCTTAAATCAAAAAAAGGGGAAAGCGAGGAGTTTTTTGACAGTTTGCTGAAAGAGCTGCGGCAGATGTCAAATAACTGGCA
>JAFDBU010000239.1 GCA_019313095.1 Deltaproteobacteria bacterium
CCTCATAATCCACATTTTCAAAGAGCTCGAGACCATAAATAATGCCGATATCATGCTCTAGGGCCTGCACATCAAGGGGCTCACCGGTCTTCACATCTATCCTGGCCAAAATGACCTCATCTGAAACCCTTGACCTGTTGTCCAGTTTGACAAAGTCGATAACCGGTGAAATTTTCTTCCGTTCAGGCATGGCTCGACCAATTTTCCCATAGTCTGCCTGTGAAACAGCAAGCCCGGCAAGCTGTTCACGCTGCTGCTCGGCGGCAGCTTTTCCCTTGGGGATTGCCGCTAGCGATTCGTTAAAATCAGCGGAAGATATACCTGTGAGATCCGGGACAATGAGAATATCTTTGCCGGAGAGAATTGCAATCTGGGCCTCTGTATTGCGCCTGGTAAGGATACCGGTCAGCTGCCCGGTTATGCTCACCGCCGAAGTAAGTTCCTCCCTCTTCTTGAGAGGAGTGCTGATGTCAACGGCAATAACAATATCAGCGCCCATATCCCGCGCCACATCGACCGGCAGGTTGTTGCTGACACCGCCGTCCACCAGCAGGCGGCCGTCCATCTCCACCGGGGCAAATATGCTCGGGACAGACATGCTGGCCCGCATGGATTTTGCGAGATCCCCGGAACTGAGCACCACCGCTTCACCGGTGGTGATATCTGTTGCCACTGCCCGAAAAGGAATGCTGAGCTCATCAAAATCCCTGATGCCGCTCACCGGCAGAGCAAGCTCCTTGAAGATGAGATCAATTTTCTGGCCCTGCAGAAACCCTGTCGGCAGCTTGATCTTGCCGTCATCGCCCATACCGGGCTTATGCTTGATAAGATAAAGGTCATCGTCCCGTTTCCTGCGGAAGGAACGGTCTTTGCGGGGAATATTGTCATTGAATGCATCTTGCCAGTCAATTGCAGCCAGGGCCTCCTTGATCTCTCGGGGACTTATACCGGAAGCATACAAGCCTCCTACTATTGAGCCCATACTGGTGCCGGTGATGCAATCGATGGGGATTCGCATCTCTTCCAACACTTCGATCACGCCGATATGGGCAGTACCGCGTGCACCGCCGCCGCTCAGGACTAGGCAGACTTTCGGCCTACCTGCCGGACTAACATTCTGGCTTTTCGCAACTTCTCCTGCACAAGTGGTGTTGTTGGATGAAAAGAGTAAAAATACAAGAAAAAGTATGGCTGCCTGCAAAAAAATTCTCATTGCAAAATCCTCTCATCCGCCGGGCCTGATTACCAGTACTTGACTATTATACTGGCCTGGTAAAAGATAACACAGGTTGTTTCCTGTAAATAAAGATAAAAATAACATTTTTTACACAAACTTAAATTTATACAATAATTACGAATTGAACGAAATGGGAAAAATCATATAAGTCAAAAGACTCAGATATACTGGGTATCATGGGTTCAGTTGCACAACCAGAATCTGGAAAGATGGACACTCAATGACCATATGGAGTAATTGCTTGGCAGGATATTATAGAAAATATATAGTATTGTGCTATGCCACCATGACTTTATAGCAGGAATTATCCCATGGATGAGAAACAGAAAACCTCACATCTTTTTAGCTGTCCTTCGACCAGAAAATTCATTCAGGAGTCGAGAACCAACCCTCAGCACTCACTGGGGGACTTAATTCATGGATATATCTACGGCCGCTGGACTTATACTTATATTGGCGTCGCAAAGGGAAGTCACCCTCTGACAAAAATTCTCGGCCCCCTTTTCAACTTTTTCACATTTCTTTTTATCAAACCAAAGGCTGATGCCCATGAAACGCTCAAAGGCAATAAAGAAAAAATCACTTTTGCCGATGGCTATCATGGCAAGGTCATGCCCCTAGATAAAGCCAGTAAGCTGGTCACAATCAACCAGCCCCTGAAACTGCCTGATCTGGAACAGGTTATTCCTTACAAACGGGCCCGGGCCATCATCCTGGAAAATCCTGATCACATTGCTGTCCTGAAATGCCCCTGCCGGGCTGCTTCAGAAAACCCCTGCCAGCCCGATGACGTCTGCCTGATCATCGGTGAACCGTTTGCCGGTTTTATTATCGAACACCATCCGGAAAAAGCCAGGTGGATCAGTCAGCAAGAGGCAGTAAAAATCTTGAAAGCAGAGGAAGAGCGCGGCCACGTGCACCACGCTTTTTTTAAAGATGCCATGCTGGACCGCTTTTATGCCATCTGCAATTGCTGCTCCTGCTGCTGCGGTGCCATTAACGCCCACAGGAACGGCACTCCAATGCTTGCTTCTTCCGGTTATGTCTCAGTTGTTGCCATTGAGAGCTGCATCGGTTGTGGAATCTGCAGTAACTTTTGCCAGTTTGCTGCCATCCAGATAGTTGAAGGTGTTGCCACTGTAAATCTTGAACAATGCATGGGCTGCGGTGTCTGCGTTTCCAAGTGTGAACATGGAGCAGTCAGTCTCAGGCTCGAACCTGCCAAGGGTGTGCCGCTCGATATCTGTGAGGTGAAAGGGCAGCAACCAGTGGCAGCAGGGCAGTCTCCGGATGCAGAATTGTAACCCGGGTTGAAGGCGGGATTTCTTCTTATTCTTTTTCAGGCTTCAGGGTAAAGGCAAATCCTTTGTTATTGGCCCAGACCCGGTACTTGTTTATATCCCCCTTGGGCCGGTAGCGACTTGAACCTCTTGTAATCTCAATTTTTTCAGGATTGTTGACGAGCAGTTCAGCTGCCACCTTGTTTCTTCTGTCCAACGAAAGTGCCCTGCGGGCATCTTCCCTGGCAAGCTGCATTTTTCCGATCTGGGCATAGGCCTCCATACGGATATTATATGATTCCGAGGTGTTGGGCGCCTTGTTGATAATTTCAGTACCATCATCAATGGCCATATCAAGTTTGCCCAGTACCAGATTGGTCAGCCCTCTCAGTTTGTATGCCTCAACAGAGGGGTTGATCTCAATGGCCTCGCTGAAGTCACTCTCTGCAACCTTATAGGACCCCTTCTCAAAATACATTTCACCGCGGCGCAGATAAGCGTCTTGTGTCGGACGCATCTTTATTGACGTACTGAAGTCTCTGATGGCGGCGTCAACGTCCCTTTGGTCCCTGTAAGCCAAACCACGCAGAAAGTAAAACTTGTACTTCATGCTCTCCGGGCTCTGTTCTATCGCTTCGGTATATTCTGCAACACCCTGGCTGAAAGCAGTTGAAGACACCAGAAGAGAGATCAATACAAAGAGGTAAATAATCAGTCGGCACATGTCTTTTTCGTTTCTGTGAACTTAAAAGTTAATGCAGATTTGTCCCTATACTAACCAATAGTCCACTGGATTTCATGCGAAAATAACAGATTGGTTTAATTTTACCTGTTTCTATGCCGTGTTTTTCAAATCACCAGGGAGAGGATTTTCTTTTTGACAAGCTTAATCTCCATGTTTACCTGTTCTATTGAAACATTTTTGCGGACAACTACCCGATCATCTCTGCATTTTGTACCCATTTCAGAGGAGAACTGTTTGCTTACCCCCTATGACTGAACAAAGGATGACATCAACAATCGGCCTGCCCGCCAGCCGATACCAGGCTGAACAGTGGTCCCTGGTCTTAAGAACGGCAAATATTCCCAGCGTTATCAAGTTTGAGGACCGCAGCTGGGTCATCAAGGTTTCTCCGCTGCATGAAAAAAAGGCTTTGCGGGAAATAGCCGCCTTCATGGAAGAGAACAGCGACTGGCCTCCCCATCATCCTCAAAAAAAGCCCCCCCTTCCGGTATTGACCAAATACCAGCCGCCGACAATTTTGATGATGGGAGCACTGGTCATTTTCTTTCTCATTACCGGCTCCTGGTCGGCTAACAGTGTCTGGTTTTCGAACGGGGCGGTATCGGGCAAACAGATCCTTGAAAACGCTCAATGGTATAGGCTGGTAACAGCCCTGACCCTGCATGCCGATGTTGTGCACCTGTTCGGCAATATTATCATCGGCGGGCTATTGGCCCATTTTCTCTGCCGGCTGCTGGGCAACGGTCTGGGGTGGTTCCTGATTCTTACTTCCGGAACCTTGGGCAATCTTATGAATATTATTCTGCACGGCAGTTCTCATAATTCAGTCGGTTTTTCAACAGCTGTTTTTGGAACCATCGGGATTCTGTCGGGTTATCAGGCCGCAAACAGAAGAACTGCGGCCATGAAAGAAATACTATTGCCCCTGGCAGCAGGAGCAGGATTACTTGCCTTTCTTGGTACCGGCGGCCCCAGAACAGATCTCGGGGCACATTTCTTCGGTCTCCTGGCCGGCGCAGTCATCGGTGGCCTGCTGGTTTTCCTCCCTTCGCAGCAGATACTGATTACGAAATCAACCCTGCAGACCAGCCTCTTTGTTATCAGCCTGGCAATTGTCGGCCTAAGCTGGTGGTTTGCCATGGCATAAAAAATAACTTACAGTAACATTATAACAGCGGATATGTTATGCCCGAAAGATCATTAAATACAGGATGATATTGTGATAACCATACGATACGAAAAACCGGAAGACCGGCCTTTTGCTAACTCGGTAATTGAAAAGGCCTTTAAAAGAGACGCCGAAGCCAGGTTGGCTGACAAACTGCGCCTGAAGTCTTTGCTGATCACCTGTCACTGTTAGCAGAGGAGAACGGTACCATTGACGGCCATATCATTTTTACCCCGGTGCTGATAAAAACGGCCTTGAAATGCAGGGTATGTGTCTGGCTCCCATGTCAGTCCTGCCATAAATGCAGCGCAGGGGCATCGGATCCTTGCTGGTCATGGAAGGCCTCAAGATTCTGAAACAAAAGGGCTGCCCTTTGGTAATTGTACTGGACCACTCGGGATATTATCCCAGGTTCGGCTTTCAGCCTGCTTCACTGTTTAATATCAAAAGTCAGTGGGAAAATGTACCTGAAGAGACCTTTATGATCCTTATCCTGGATGAAAAAGTGATGCGAAATGTTTCAGGTACTACTTCATTCAGAGAAGAATTCAGCGAATCGTTTTAAACTGCTCCACTGTTATTCATATACAAGGAAAGCGTATTGACTCCAAATAAAACAAAATAATACTTGAAATCACCTATCCAATCTGTGACAATCACGAATATAATTATTTTAAATTATTCATAAACTATTAAACATCTATGATTATCCGGCAAAGGCGGGCTTCCTGCCTTTCTGGACTATATGCAAATAGAGCAAAGAGAGGAAACACTATGGCTTGGCAGGATGAACAATCTCCCTGGGGCAAAGGCGGAAGAACTCCCTCACCGGAAGATTTTATCGCAGATCTTCTGAAGAAACTTAAGGATGCATTCGGGGGCGGCACTCCCGGGGGGCCGCCTGGGGAAGAAGGTGAACAAACCCCTCCCGGAAGATCTCCGCTAGGACTTTTTGGCGGCATTGGCAAGCTTCTTATTATTATTCTTGTCGTCATACTTGTCCAGGTCGTCTACTCATCATTCTATACCATCAAACCCGGTGAACGCGGCGTAGTCCTGCGATTCGGTAAATACAGCAAGACTGCCCCTCCAGGGCTTAATTTCAAGATCCCGCTGGTTGATACGGTCACCAAGGTTGACATTGAAACGGTGAGGAAAGAGGAATTTGGCTTCCGAACCAAGGTCCCGGGCCGCCAGACCGTATACTCAAAAGAGGGCTATGATTCTGAATCACTCATGCTGACAGCTGATAAGAATGTCATCGATGTTGAATGGATAGTACAGTACAAGGTGCGCGATCCCTTTAATTTCCTGTTTAAGGTCCAGGATGTCAGGCAGGCATTGCGGGATGTGTCCGAAACCGCAATCCGCAGGATAGTGGGTAACATGGATTTTGATTATGTTCTCAGTAACCGTGAGATTCTCGCCGGAGAGACAGCGAAAGAACTGCAGGGTGTACTTGACACCTACGATTCTGGCGTAAACATAGTTACAGTGCAGTTGCAGGACGTCAATCCACCTAAATCGTTGCAACCGGCGTTCAACGAAGTCAACGAAGCCAGGCAGGAGAAGGAACGCATAATAAACGAGGCCCTCGAAGCCTACAACAAAGTGGTGCCCCAAGCCAAGGGACAGGCCGAACAGACCATTCGGCAGGCGGAGGGCTATGCCACCAACCGCGTCAACC
>JAFDBU010000240.1 GCA_019313095.1 Deltaproteobacteria bacterium
GCAGCTGGGCCATTGGGGCCCTGGCTTTCGGTACCCAATCCATTTCCAGGGTTGACGTCATAGTGGGCCCCGGTAATCAGTATGTCGCGGAAGCAAAACAACAGGTCAGCGGTGTTGTGGGCATTGACATGATAGCCGGGCCAAGTGAAGTTTTGATCATTGCCGACGCCACAGCCCAACCTTCCTATATTGCTGCTGATATGCTGGCTCAGGCAGAGCATGATCCCCAGGCACTGGCCATGCTGGTGACCACGAGTTCTGAGATTGGCGCCCGGGTTGTCCATGAGCTTGAACAGCAGCTGCAGGAATTGAGCCGCCGGGATATAGCGACTAGGGCTTTAAGGAGTCGCGGCGTAATTTTAATAGTCGATGATCTTCATGAGGCCATAGAGTTGGCAAACAAAATTGCTGCCGAGCACCTTGAACTGATGATCGAAAAACCTGATTCCTGGCTGTCAGCCATTCAGCATGCCGGGGCTATATTTCTCGGCGATTATACGCCGGAAGCTGCCGGCGACTATCTAGCCGGGCCGAACCATGTACTGCCGACCATGGGAACGGCCCGTTTTTCTTCTGCCTTGGGAGTTGAAACATTCTTGAAGAAGAGCAGCGTGATTTCTTACAGCCGGGCAGCGCTCCTGGAGGACGGCCCCCATATTATGGCACTGGCAAACCTGGAAGGACTTTCAGCCCATGCAAAATCGGTTGAGGTGCGGATGAAAGGCGGGGATAAAGGTTAATAGGTGAATAGTAAAGGCAAGAGAGATCAGTTAGCAGCCTGAAGTGTACATAAAAATTGTTACGAGGTTTCGACCCCTTTTTGTAGAGAAGAAATTTAAATTTTGCATTGTTAATCTTACATTGAAAAAAGTTCTACATGCTGAGAACTGAAGTAGAAGATTTTCTGGCTCAGGGTCTCGATCTCATGGGGCTTTCCCTGGAAAACCAGCCTGAAGCCCTTGCACGCCTTGCTTTATATTTCCAGGAACTAAATAAATGGAACTGTAAGGTCAATCTTGTTGCCCGAACTCTTGATGGCCGACAAATTTTGGAAGATCATTTCCTTGATTCTCTGACACTTCTGGAATTTTTCGTACCTGAAATACGGCAGCAGGGATCGTTGCTTGATATAGGTACGGGTGCCGGTTTCCCGGGACTGGTACTCAAAGCTGTGTGTCCGCAACTTCAGGTTACACTTATTGAACCCCGCCAAAGCAGGTTCTTTTTTCTGAAACATATTGTCCGAACCCTGAATTTGACAGGGGTCAGCACCCTCAATGTCTACCTGGAGGAAAAAAGTACTGCAGATGCTATTTCAGGCCAGAATTTTACCTTTATTGCCAGCAGGGCATTTACTGATTTTCAGCGGTTCTTAAAACTTGCTTTTCCCTATCTTGCAGAGGACGGCAGAATTATTATGATGAAAGGTCCCGCAGCGGTTGCCGAACTGCAGACTCTGATGCAAAACGCTCTGCCGAAGCAGGTCCGGTTGGAGGGTAAACGAAAGCTTTTGCTTCCTTTTTCTGAGAAGGAAAGGTGGCTGGTCAGCTTCAGGAGGTCAGGTTAATTTATTTGCCGGTCGGGTCAATCCGATTTGCCGAAATACATATAAATTATAATCCCCAAAATAACAGCCGCGCCAAAGACAACGGGCAGTACTTTTTCTAGCTGTATCTCATCATCAACAATGAGGGTATTCATATATTCCGTGCCGGAAATATGCCAGCAGCCGAAACCGATAATAATAAGAATAATTTCCTTGAAATCCTGTTTGTAGAGCAAATAGCCGATCAGGCAGATAAAAGGAACGAGAAACCAAGGATTGGTAAAGAGGCCGGCGGCATCCACTTCTTTAAGTTGCTGTAACACCTGGGTAGAATGAATAAACTCAACGATTTTTGTAAAAAAATCCACGGGTTCAGCCTCCCTAGTTGTTGTTTAGATTTTTTTGTCCGCTTTTTTTCTGGGCCCTTTTAAAAACCTTGATAGCACAGTATGAGCCGCACATGCTGCAGGCATCACCTTTATAGGTTCCGCCTTCATCTCTAAAGCGTCTGGCTTTTTCAGGGTCAAGGGACAAGTCGATCTGGCCTTTCCAGTCTAAATTATTCCGACAGCGGGCCATGGCAATATCCTTGTCTATGGCACCCGGCAGCCCCTTGGCAATATCTGCTGCATGGGCTGCAATTTTTGAAGCAATGACCCCTTCCTTCACATCGTCCACACTGGGCAGTTTAAGGTGTTCCGCCGGCGTGACGTAACAGAGGTAGTCAGCCCCTGCAGCTCCTGCAATAGCTCCGCCGATTGCCCCGGTGATGTGGTCATAACCGGGAGCAATGTCGGTGACAAGCGGCCCCAGGACATAGAACGGGGCACCTTTACAAAGCTGCTTCTGCAAAAGAACGTTGGCCTCTATCTGATTCATCGGCATATGGCCCGGTCCTTCAATGATCACCTGGACCCCTGCATCCCAGGCCCGTTCAGTTAATTCTCCCAAATGGATGAGTTCCTGTACCTGGTTTCTGTCGGTTGCATCAACAAGACAGCCGGGACGGATGCCGTCTCCCAGGCTTAAAGTCACCTCGTATTCTTTCAGAATGGCAAGGAGTTCATCATAATTTTCATAGAGAGGGTTTTCCTTATTGTGATAGGTCATCCATTCAATGGTGAACGATCCACCGCGGCTGACTACACCCATTAAACGTTGCTGGGAGTTCATCCGCTCCAGGGTATTCTTTGTGATACCGCAGTGGATGGTCATGAAATCCACGCCATCTTCAGCCTGTTTTGCTATGGTTTTGAAAATATGTTTGACTTCGACTTCAACAATTGCTTTTTTCTGCTGTTCTACAGTTTCAGCTACTGCCTGGTAAATGGGCACAGTGCCAAGCGGCACAGGACATTGTTCGAGAATGCCCCGGCGGACTGCATCGAGGTCGCCGCCCATGCTCAGGTCCATTACCGTGTCAGCGCCTGCCTTTATGGCCACACAGAGTTTCTGCAGTTCTGACTGCAGTTCGGGAAGATCTTTGGAAGAGCCGATGTTGGCATTGATTTTGGTTGAAACATTTTTACCAATGGCAATTATTTTTTCAAAATTATGATTTTTGTTTTTGGTAATGACCAGCTCACCCTTACTAATACCATCCATAAGGTGGTCAATTGATATCGATTCGTGATGGGCACAGGCCTCAAAAAGAGAGGTGTTTACCCTGTTGATTGCATCCTGTCGAATTGTCATTTATTTCCTCTGTAACTTGTTATATGAATTATAAACTGAGATTTGTGATATAAATCCTTAAACAGAATAATCTACCAATGGTGTAACAGTGATGTCAATGCAAAAGAGTTTCTGTAGGCTGGAACAGAGATTCTGAAATTGTCTGCCTCGATTAGCCGCAGCGCCAAGTGCAATTGCCCCTGTAATTTATTGTCGTCGGCAGATTTCAGATGCGTTATTCGTTGAGGTCCCAGTCGTAGTGATGACTCATTTTTTTCTTGGCAGCAGCAAGTTCTTCTAACTTCTCCGGAGTAAGATACTTTTCCAGGTGGAGGATTATACCCTCCTCAGAACCACCAAAATCTTCCTTAAACCAGACATAAATGCTTGATATCCTCGGTTTGCCGCTAGGGAACGAAAGCCCGCGCGGATGATTTATGTAATCACGGGCTGCTTTTTCCAACAACATATCCAGATTATGTGAGGTAAATGGCTGCGGCTGCAGGTTAGGGCAGCCGAGACTGGCACAGTTAACAGCATAGTGGACCCGGTTGTCCGACCATACAGGACGTAAAATACGATGCTCAATATCATTCAGGGAGACTTTCTGTCCCTCAATCGTTAGAAGTTTTGCATCCCAGGGTCCGTTGCTGAAAAAACCGGGTGATATGTCTATATCGCGAATAGTTTTTATGGGATAGTGATCTAAAATGACATCGACCGTCAAAGCATTATAGAGGTTAATCCAGTAAGCCTTTTGCTCATTGCGGTTCAATGCTGAAACACTGACTGCCTGCATCATCCGTAGATAGTTTTTCAGGGCCTGGTGGTCCCCGGCACTTACACTGCTGTAACGGAACCTGTTGATTCCTGAAGGATGGTTGGCAACGACGTACCGCCTCAGCAAAAGACCCCAGTTGGCATGGTCGACGATTACAACAGAATTAGGATCATGGGTTTGCCATCTGGGCCAGAGTTCGGCAGCAGGCGCACCATATGCTTCCAGTATGGCAGCAGGTCCTGACAGCATAAAGAGTGTGATCAGGACCAGTGTTTTAACATTTGGCATGTTTGAAATGTACCTGTATACCAGGGGCCTGGAGGCAATGGCAGACCGAATTAATTGCAGGACCTCTAGATGCTTTTATAGGAGAAAATGAGGTTTTTCCCCTTGGCATCAACCTGGGCTTTACCGCCCTTGGTAAGTTTACCGAAGAGTATCTCCTCGGTAAGTACATCACCTATTTCCTTCAGGATCAGTCTACGGAGCGGCCGGGCACCAAAATCAGGGTCGTAACCCTTCTTGGCCAGAAATGACCTGGCCTTGGGAGATAGCTTGATAGATACCATTTTCTCGCTGAGCTGCATTTCAAGCTCAGCTACCATTTTCTCGACAATCTTCTCTATGATCGACATTTCCAGCGGATTGAAACTGATAACTGCATCAAGGCGGTTCCTGAATTCAGGTGCAAAAAGATTGTGCAGAGCCTTCTGGCCGGTATCCTTTTTGTCAGCCATGAAGCCGATGGCCCTTTCCGTCAGTTCCCGCGCCCCGGCATTGGTAGTCATGATGAGGATAACATTACGGAAATCCGCCCGTCTGCCGGCATTGTCGGTCAAAGTGGAATGATCCATGACCTGGAGAAGAATGCTGAAAACATCAGGATGTGCCTTCTCGATCTCATCCAGCAGAAGGACACAGTAGGGGTGCTTTCTGATGGCATCGGTAAGCAGCCCTCCCTGGTCAAAACCTACATAACCCGGCGGAGCGCCAATAAGCCTTGCCACAGCATGTTTCTCCATGTATTCACTCATATCGAACCGTTCAAAATGCACGGATAGGCATTTTGCCAGCTGCCGGGCCACTTCGGTTTTTCCGACACCTGTCGGGCCGGCAAACAGAAAAGAACCTGTCGGTGTTTCAGGTTGTCCCAGTCCTGCCCGGGAACGTTTGACAGCATTGCTCAACGCCGTAATGGCATGATCCTGCCCGAAAATAACCTTTTTCAGCTCGGGAAGCAGGTTTTTCAGTTGGCGGATTTCAGAACGTGAGCTGCTTTTGGCAGGAATTCTGGCCATTCGCGAAACAACCGACTCAACATCCCTGACAGTGACTTTTTTCCTTTTCCTGGTCGCGCCGGAAAGTCTGAAAGCAGCTCCCACCTCATCAAGAATATCGATGGCCTTGTCCGGCAGGAACCTGTCATTGATATACCGGCTTGCAAGTTCTGCTGTAGCCTTGATAGCTTCCGAGGTATATTTTATGCCGTGATGTTCTTCATAGCGCGATTTGAGGCCATTCAGGATCTCAACCGTCTCCTCAACGGTTGGTTCTTCAATATCAATTTTTTGAAAGCGCCTTGAAAGGGCTCGATCTTTTTCAATATGGTTCTTGTTTTCTTCATAGGTAGTCGAACCGATACAGCGCAGTGTACTGGCCTGCAGCGCAGGTTTCAGCAGGTTTGAGGCATCGAGACTGCCGCCGCTGGTTGCCCCGGCACCGACAATAGTATGAATCTCGTCAATAAAAAGGATGGACTTTTCTCCTTTTTTTTCCATACCATCGATAACCGTCTTGAGCCGCTTTTCAAAATCGCCGCGGTACTTGGTGCCGGCAAGCAGGGCCCCCATGTCAAGAAGGCGGATTTCAACATCCTCCAGCATGGCAGGTACATTCCCATCATGAATACGCAGGGCCAGGCCTTCGGCAATGGCTGTTTTACCGACACCTGGCTCGCCGACAAGCAGTGGGTTGTTTTTTCTGCGCCGGCAGAGAACCTGCATGATGCGCTCCAGTTCTCGCTCACGGCCGATAAGCGGATCGATCAGGCCGGCCCTGGCCTTATCGGCAAAGTTTACGGTAAATTTGTCAAGTTCATCCTGCTTAACTACCGTTTTCTTTTTCTGGGGCTGCCAGACATCCGGCTCCAGGTCTTCCGTAAGACCGTGGGAGATGTATTCAACCACCGTCATGCGGTCCAACCCCTCTGAACTTAAGAAATAGACGGCGTGTGAGTCCGGTTCAGAAAAGATTGCCACCAGGACATCACCTGAATCGACTTCTTTTTTACCGCAGCTCTGCACATGGCCGATAGCCCTCTGCAGCACCCGGTTAAAACCGAGGGTCTGGATAGGGTCACCACTGTCGTTAACTTTCTGGGTCGGCAGTTCACCGTCAAAGAATTTTTCCAGTCTTTTCTTGATGTTTTCCAGACTGCCGCCGCACTGCCTGATTATGCGGTTGGTGAGTTCATCCTGTAGTATGCCGTAAAGCAGGTGCTCAACCGTGACAAATTCATGCTTGTGGCTTTTGGCCTCACGCACCGCTGTGACTAATGCCACTTCAAGTTTTTGGCTAAACATATTGCTGTTCCTGTTGCTCTGATATATTTTCTCTTTTTATTGTAAAACATTAAGTATCGTTTGGCTAATATGCTTTATGAAAAAATGACCTTTATTCCCCAACCTACTTTTTTAATTAAATTTTTTCCATGGAACACCTCAAGGGGTATTCATTTTTTTGAGCCAGATCATGGACAATAGCCACTTTAGTCTCGGCAATCTCCTTATGGTAGACACCTGCAATGCCGATTCCCTGCTGGTGCACATTGAGCATTATTCTCGTAGCTTCGGGGGTGCTTTTATTAAACACTTTTTCAAGCAGCAGTACGACAAACTCCATTGAAGTATAGTCATCGTTATGAAGCAGGACTTTATACAGAGGCGGTTCCGTGACCTCTGTTTTATGGTCAGTTGTCACCCATCCCTCGAAATCACGTCCTATTTTACTCATGACACCTGTGCCCCCGGCAGTTTCTGGCGTATGAGGTTGAAAAGCAGGTTGTCCATAATAAGGCGGGGATCAACCGGTGACCCCTTCAGGCGGTATTCCGCGTCCAGCACCTCTTTCAATCCTGCCTGTAAATCCTCACAGCGGAACCGGGCAGCCTGTTGGAAGAGCATATACAGCCCATAAGGGTGGTTTTTCCAGAGTATATTAGTCCACTCCTCCCTCCCTTCCTTGAGCTGCGGCAGGTAGCTTTTTTGGAAAACCGGGAAAGACAGCGACTTGGTATAGGACGGAGACCGGGCTTCCTGAAATGAACGGACAAGCAGCATTTTTTTGATATAATTTCTTAGGGTTGCCAGGATAGCCAGGCCGTGAATGCCAGCCGACTGAAGATGATCAAGTATGACCAGTCCGTCTTCAAGTCTGCCGGAACTTACTGCTTCGGTAAGTTCAAACAGGGCTTCTTCTCTGGTCCTTCCTATTATGGCGTCAACGTCCTCTCTGGTAATTACCTTTCTGTCACCAACATAGAGCGCCAGTTTTTCAGCCTCCATAACAGCTGCTACAGGATGGAAGCCAACCCGTTCAAGGAAAACAGGAACGGTTTGGGACTCGATATTTTTGCCATACCTCGCAAGGGTTGACTCCAGCAGTTCCGTAACAACTTTTTCCTGGTCCCGTTTAGCAGCAGAAGAGCTTCCTTGATCTACATCCAGATCGAGGATGACCCCATTATCCTGTATGTATTTATAGAAACGTTTCCTTTTGTCAACCGCCTCGGCAAGCAGAACAAGAATGTTGTTCTGCGGGATGCCAGCCTCAAAGGCACGGATAAAC